>JAUVDE010000300.1 GCA_030595485.1 Draconibacterium sp. | reverse complement strand
CATTACCATTATTTTGGTGCTTGGTTTTAATAGATTTCGAAAAACATTCAGGTTATTAATTAAGGCATTCAAATTTATCTCAAGAACCGTTTGATGGGCTTTTTGCTGCAACAGAGCCGATATTTTTTCAAATTCAAATTGTCGGGCACCTTTTAATAGTATTGCCGATGAGTTGAAATTACTACGAACAAAACGATGTTCAAAATCGTCTCGTGTGGTGTAGAATTCCGTTTCAATGGTGAATGTATTTTTATTGGCCAAAATATCAGGACCAATGCCAATGAGTCTATCAATTCCCCATTCAAGCAAGAGCTTGTTAACTGTTTTGTAAAGCTTGTTTTTAGGAATTCCGCTTTGCTGAATATCGGATAAAATTACCTGCTTAAACAGATGTTCTTTTGCAGCCTGCTGTTTTAACACCGAAAGTGCAATGCCTAGCGAGTTTAGGTCGGAATTGTAATAATCGTTGATGAGCAAACAATTGTTAATTCCTTGTTTTATTTCCAAACGCATGGCGATTGGCTGCAACTCTTTAAACTTAGCCGTAAAGATGTCAGGATTTTCATCGAGTGCAAAAAGTGTAGCAAAACAATGGCAGGCATTTTCAAGTGCCGAATCATCAGTAAAAGGAATTTCGAATAAGTAAGTTTTATCTTTTAGCGAAGCTACAATTTGGGTTGAATTCTTATCTGTTTCAGCTGAAAACTGAAGTACGGCTTTGTTATCGTTAAGCGACCAGCTGATTGCCTCAATTGAGTTGTTTTGGCAGAATTCCGTTGTCGTTTCGTTTAGTGTTTTATCATCGGTTCTAAAAACAAGTTTCTGGCAGCTTTTGAATAGAAGCAGCTTTTCTCTTAGTTTTTGATTTATGGTGGAAAAATTTTCCTGATGAGCTCCTCCAATATTTGTTAGTATTCCTATGTGTGGTGCTATTATTTCAGTGAGTTGTGCCATTTCATTGGGCTGAGAAATCCCGGCTTCAAAAATTCCCAAATCATACTGTTTGTTCATTAATAATACCGAAAGCGGAACGCCAACTTGTGAATTGTAACTTTTTGGGCTTCGAATAATTTTGTACTCGACCGATAAAATATCGTGAAGCCATTCTTTGATTATCGTTTTCCCGTTACTACCAGTAATGGCAAGAATCGGATACTCGAATTGTCGTCGATTATGGGAAGCCAGTTTTTGCAATGCCGAATGGGTGTTCTCTACTAAAATAAAAACGGCTTCGTTGTTTATTGCTGTTTTGTCGGAAACCACAAAAACCAACATGCCTTTTTCCAAAAGCTGCGAAATGTAATTGTGCCCGTTATTTGTTGGGCCACTCAATGCAAAAAAAACAGAGTTCTGACTTTTAAAAAAGGTGCGACTGTCGGTCACTACTTCCGATATTTGTAGCTGAAGTAAGTGTTCCGGGGCAAATAATTCTCCGGAAACAGTGGAAGCAAATTCGGTGAGTGATAGACTATACATTATACTTGATTCGCGTTATTGTAACAACTTCTACAAAGTGGTTCGTAAATATCTTTTTCGCCTAAAAGTACCACCTGCTCTTTTGTCGACATACGGTGAGAGAACTGTGCAATACTTCCACAACGAACACAAATGGCATGTACTTTTGTTACGTGGTCGGCAATAGCCATTAATCCCGGTATTGGGCCAAACGGAGCGCCTTTAAAATCCATGTCTAATCCGGCAATAATTACACGAATGCCCATGTTGGCCAGCTTTACAACCACTTCAATCAGTCCTTTGTCAAAAAACTGGGCTTCGTCTATTCCAATTACATCAACATCGCCGGTAAGTAAAAGTATATTTGCTGAATTTTCGATTGGAGTAGAACGAATCGAGTTTTCGTCGTGCGATACAACTTCTTTCTCAGAATAACGAACATCTATTATCGGCTTGTATATTTCAATTTTTTGCTTGGCAATTTTTGCCCGCTTCAAGCGCCGAATAAGCTCTTCAGTCTTTCCCGAGAACATTGACCCAGCAACAACTTCAATGGACCCAACTTTTTTGTGGCTATTTATATCTCTTTCAATAAACATTAAACGTTACTCTATATAAATTACTATTTTTACAAAAATAAAATTTAAGCGCTTGCGTGGTAATTATTTTGCAAGAATAATTTACCAACACATATAAATGGACTGCTGCAATGGATAATAAAAAACTACTAAAATTTCTGTATAAAGATATTGCCGAGATTGAAGAACTGGTGACAGAGAAAGGGGCCGAGGGCTTTGATGAGTTCGAAATTGAATTTATTCAGAGTCGCTTTAAAGGGGCTAAACAACTCATTCAAATTTTAAGTGAGAAAGAAAATAAACAACTGAATAAAATTAGACCACGTCCGGTAGCTGAAGCTTTGGAGGAAGAGCAGGTTTTGAAGCCAAAGCGGGAAACAGTGGAGAATACACAGCCGCAAGCGATACTTTCGGATGTGGAAAAAGAAAGTCTGGAAGAACTTTCAAATTTTGAAGAAGAACTTAAAGACGGCGAACCGGGAGACGAAATTGTTGATGAGCCAAAAGCTACAGAGTCTGTGGTTGCGGAAGAAACCCAGAAAGAAGTAGTTGTTACGGAAGTAATTGAGAAACCTGTAGTTGAGAAGGAAGTTGCTGAGCCTGTGGAAGTAGATGAAGTTGTGGAGTCTCAGTCTTCGAAAGATGAGGTAGAACCAGTTGTTAATGAAACACAAAAGTCAGGTGTTGAACTAGATGAAGTGGAAAATCATGACGAAGCAAATAATCGTTTGGGTGATAGCTTTTCGAAAGGAAATTCGGTAAACGAATTACTGGGTAGCGACGATAGCGATAAGTTGGAATATAAAATTTCAAATAGCCCGGTGGAAAGTATTAAAACTTCCATTGGGATTAATGACCGCTACCAATACATACGCGAATTGTTTGAAGGAAATGCAGAAACATTTTCAAGAGCAGTTGGTGAACTTGATAATTTAAATTCGATTCAAGAAGCGGTAACTTATCTTCAACAAAATTATACCTGGAAGAAAAATGATACCAGTCTAAAATTTGTAAACCTTGTTAAACGCCGTTTCCCAAATGGATAAAACCGCAAAGTTAATATTAGTGCCCACGCCTATTGGTAATTTGCAGGATATTACGCTACGAGCCATAACGGTTTTAAAAGAAGCTGATATAATATTGGCAGAAGACACGCGTGTTTCATCTAAATTAATGAAACATTTAGAGATTGATAAAAGGCTTAGTGCACATCATAAATTTAACGAGCATAAAACGGCCAATTCAATTGTTTCGAAAATTGAGCAGGGTTATACAGTTGCTTTAATATCCGATGCAGGAACACCTGCCATTTCCGACCCAGGTTTTTTACTGGTTCGAGCTTGCGTAGAAAACGAGATTGAGGTGGAATGTTTACCGGGTCCTACGGCGCTAATTCCAGCTTTGGCAGTTTCGGGTTTGCCCACGGAAAAGTTTGTTTTTGAAGGTTTTCTTCCCCAGAAAAAGGGACGACAAACACGTTTGAAGTTATTGGCTGAAGAGCCGCGAACGATGGTTTTTTACGAATCGCCTTATCGCCTGGTCAAATGTCTAACTCAGTTTTGCGAATATTTTGGAGAAGAACGCAAAGCTTGCGTTTGCCGTGAACTTAGCAAAATGTTCGAAGAAATTAACCGCGGAACAGTAACAGAGCTGAAGGAATATTACACCGCTCACCCACCAAAGGGTGAAATCGTAATTGTTGTCGAGGGAAGTTCGGCAAAATAAATATTGGGATGCAAAACAAAATTGCGCCCTTCTTTTTTACAAATGATGATGAAGAAATATACCCACCTGTTTTTTGACCTTGACAATACACTTTGGGATTTTACAAGCAACTCGAAGCATGCTATGGAGTTTACGTTTAATAAACTTCGGTTGGAGCAGAAGGGAATTATCTTTTCCGATTTTTTTGAAGTTTACCAGGAAAATAACCATAAACTTTGGGCAGCCTTCCGCAATAAAGAGATTAAAAAGAAAGAACTTACCAAACAGCGTTTTCAGCTTACTTTCGATACTTTAAATATAGAGGGAATTGATGCCCTGACAATGAATGATTTGTATTTGACTGAAATGCCAAAACAGAAATGTTTGATGGAGGGGGCCATAAAGCTCTTGGATTATTTGAAAGTAAAAGGCTACAAGCTATATATTATAACCAATGGTTTTATCGAGGTGCAACATAAAAAAATGCAAAATTCCGGATTGACTCCTTATTTTGAAAAAGTTTTTATTTCAGAAGAGTTGAAATGTCCCAAACCAGGTCGTGCAATTTTCGAGCATGCCATAAAATCGGCAAATGCAAAAAAGGCCAATAGTTTAATGATTGGCGACGATTGGAGTGGTGATGTTTTGGGTGCAGTAAATTTTGGAATCGATGTGGTATATTTTAATCCTATCAAATTGTCTGATAATCAAGAAAAGCACGGAATAGGAACCAGTTCAGTAAAAATTCAGGATATATCTTCGCTGTTTAATCTGTTCGATTTGTTGTAGTCGATTTTTGCATCTTTTGTGGCTTAGTAATAAAACCTTAACTATTTAATTACGAGTTTTGAACATAAAAAACTCCCGGATTTCTTTTTTAACATTTCCAATAGAGAACAAGATTTCTCGAATCAATCAAAAGCAATTAGATGTGCAAATAAGATACATGACATAAGTCATGTTGG
>JAUVDE010000281.1 GCA_030595485.1 Draconibacterium sp. | reverse complement strand
TTCGTGCGAACTCATCCAAACATTTAGTCCAACACCAAAATCGCCATAACTATGGTACAGTAATCCCGAGTTACGTTTGGTGAATACTTCGTCGCCCCATTTAACATCTACTGTTAAGTGATAGTTTTCGTATTCCTTTTTTGTTGCTATCGAGGCATTTATTTCTCCCGATATACGAATAACTTTTTCATTGTCGAGTTCAACTACCGAAAAGAGGTTCATTGGGTCATTGTTAAGACCAATTGGCTCGCCACCTTTTTCTTTTGGGCCAACGTAGGTTTCCCATCCCTTAAGGTTTTTTCCATTAAATAAAGATTTCCACGATTGTGCATTAGAATTAAATACGAGAGAAACACAAGCGAGCAATAAAAGGAAGGATAATTTCTTCATAAATATAAGGTTTAGATAAGTTTAAGCATAAAAAAACTGCCCCATAAAGATAGGACAGTTTCTTAAATATTTTTAATTTCTTTTTTTTTGTTAAACTGTTTCGGCTATAATTAATTCTTTCGCCCTGTCGAGTATTGCCGTATCATCTATGAGTACAATCCCGCCTTGTGGCCCTGGTTCCATGTGTATTCCTACAGCTTTCCCATCTGTGTAATTCGCACCTCCAAAATAATTCCTGACGGTTTCTACTGATACTTCAAACTCTTGTGCCATTTTCCTAATTGCACCGTCAGGTAAACTGTCTTTGATTTTGCGCAGTTCGTTGAATGTTATTTTTTGTTCCATATCGCTGTGATATTATGTGATTAAAAAATTATTATTTATAAGAACGTGCCTTAAAAGTATAATTAAAAATTAAATAATAAAAGCTCAATCAGCAGGTATTATGTGTTGCTCTAGCCGTGAGTAAGTATTATGTATAAAAGAAGAAAAGTATATTTTCGATAAGTGCTTGTAGTTGAATGAAAAAGGATTTTTGGGCCATGTTATAAAACAGGTTTTATTAACAGAGATATTAACATTTTTTAAGCCTCACCAAAAGCTTTAATTTATGCTGTCGTATATCGCCTGATGCATTGCTGTACGTATGTTTAATTCGTATAGTTTGCCATTTTCGCGGGTGGGATGCACTCGGTTCGACATAAAAATAAAGAGTATTCCATTCTCGGGATCGGCCCAGGCAAAGGTGCCGGTGTAGCCACTGTGTCCAAAGCTGCTTTTGCTGCACGAAACAGCAGGATAGGCATCTTCTAGTTTATTTTCGTTATTGTCGATTAGGGGTTTATCAAAACCTAAGCCGCGGCGGTTATCGTTGTCGGGGTATTGTATTTTAGTAAACTCATTTATTGTTTTTTCTGAGATGTATCGGCGTCCTCCGTAATAACCTTTTTGCAAGTACATCTGAAAAATTTTAGCGAGATCGTTTGTGGTTCCAAAAAGTCCGGCATTACCGGATATTCCACCCATCATTGCAGCACCTTCGTCGTGTACAAATCCTCGCAGTTTTTCCATTCTGAAAAAGTCATCAATTTCTGTAGGAATTACTCGTCTGAGGGGAAAATGCTGGTAGGCATTATGAGTTACGGTGTAAGCACCCAGCGGACGATAAAAGGTTTCTTTTAAATACTCGTCGTATGAACTGCCACTCAGATTTTCAATCATGTCAGGATATAGATAAAAACTTAAGCCAGAGTATAAATACTTTTTCCTTTTTTCGAGCTCCGAAGTACGAATCGTGTCCATCATTTCTTTTCTGAAGGCTTGGCTCATGTACATGTTCTCCGAAATACGAACACTATACTTTTTAGAAGGACGATGGGCAAAAATATTTTTATCCAATTCGCCATCTTCGGTAAGTGTGGTCGACCAAAACGGTATCCACGAAGCTAAACGTGCTTGGTGGGCAAGTATTTCTCGAAAGCTCAAATTTTCTTTATTCGAACCTTTAAAATCGGGCCAGTAGTTGCTGAATTTTGCATCAATGTTGATTTTCTTTTCATCAACAAATTTCATTAATGCGGGCAAAGGGCCGGTTGCTTTCGTTACGGATGCCCAGTCGTAAATATTTTCAGTATTTACTTTTTGTATGCTATCGTAAGTGTGAAATCCGTAACATTTATGAAACACAATATTACCGTCTTTGGCGACCAAAACCTGACAGCCCGGGTAAGCGTGCTTTTGAACACCAAGTTCGGCAATTGAATCAATTTTTGTCGTCAATTTGTTAGAGTTCATTCCAACTTCTTCTGGAATGGTATACGAAAAAGAATCGTTTCCTTTTAGCTCCAAACCGTCGTTTACACGAAAGCGCTTATCAACCGTTACAGGTAATTTACCATTGGCATTAAAAGCACCAAAAACAAGTTGTGCAGCTAATTCTTGTGTTAAGTCCGAATTCTGATGAGCCAAAATCAAACCCTTGGCATGATGAATATTTGAGAAGTGTTTTAAAGCGTAAGCATTTCCAAAAAATGAAATAATTGTATTGTTCTCGGCTACTAGTTCCGAAACAGCTTTTCGTTGAACTTCAGTTGTGCCGTATTTTTTCGACGAATAACGGTGAATACCATCAATCCCGACAATTATAAGATTGTAGTTCCCTAGCTTTTGGCGCATTTGCACCCAGGTTTGTTCGCTGGCATTTTTCGGAAGAAAATAGTGGTCAACCTGTGTATACTTTGCCAGCATTTGCTGAAACGCTGAGACTTTTTCGCCTCCAATACTAACTGTGGCAATCTTGGTTTTCTCTAAATGTTGAACAGGTAAAATTTTATTATTAGAAAGTACTGTAAACGAAGCTTTTATTAGTTTTCGATTGGTCGCTTCAAAGTTTGGAGCGTTTAAATGTGGAGTTATATTTTTTAGTCGTGTGGCTTTGTAATTGTTTAACCCGACCCAACGCTTTAGCGCCAAAATGGTGCGGCACTTTTCTGTAATTTCTGCCTCTGAGATCTGGTTTTTTGCTATGGCATCCTTAACTGCACCAATAGCTTTTGCCATGTCAGGAACAAATTCAACCATATCGTTTCCGGCTTTAATGGCTTCAAATTCTGCTCTTCCCGAAGGTGCTTTAACTCCTTTCATGGTTATGGCATCGGTAACAACAAAACCTTTAAACCCAATCTCATTTTTTAAATAATCAGTTATTACTTTTTGTGATAAAGACGAAGCTTTGCCACTTTTATCCAGTGCTGGAACATTTAAGTGTGCCGACATTATTCCTGAAATTCCTTTTTCAGAAAGATAACGGAAAGGGTAAGATTCAATTTTATCTAATCGGCTTTTGGAATGAGGCACAAGTGGCAGGGTATAATGCGAGTCGGTTTTTGTATCGCCATGGCCCGGAAAATGTTTGGCTACCGGAATTATCTTTGCATTCTGCATGCCTTTGGCCACCATCCATGCTTTTTCTGCCACGTTTACTTTGTCTTCGCCAAACGAACGAAAATTAATAACCGGATTGGCTGGATTTGTATTAATGTCAGCAACCGGAGCAAAATTCATGTTTATTCCCAGTATTTTAAGTTGATCGGCATAATCTCGGCCCATTTGGTAAATTAAATTGCTGTCTTGAATGGCACCCAAAGTTTGTGCATAAGGATAAACAATACAACTGTCAATTCGCATTGCGGGCCCCCATTCACCATCAAGGGCCACCAAAAGTGGTGTTTCCGCAGCTGCCTGAAATTCATTTATCCACGATGCTGTTTTTCTTGGTTCGCCTTGCATTACCAAGACGCCACCGGGTTTGTAGTTTTTAATTCGTTTTAAATAAATGGCTTTGCTGGCATCGTTTTGTTTCGGATAAACCGTAATCATCATTAGCTGGGCAATCTTTTCTTCAAGGCTCAACTTTTCCAATTGCTGATTCACCCATTCATCATTTTTATATTGAAGAAAAGGTGGTTCCTGTGCACTGAGTTTTAAGCAAAATCCAGCCAATATAAATAACAGGATAAAAAATATCTTAGGTGTTGGTTTCATTTTATCTTACAATGTTTGTTTGCGAATACCTTAAAGTCTATTTTCGCAAGTACAAATATATCGTTTTGAAACTATGTCAAGGATTAATCTGGTACTTGTTATTCTAATTTTTCTAACAAGTTGCACGTGGGCAAAAAGCACAAATATTATTGTTGGCGCTGAGCAACCCGAAGTTTACCTTTCAATTTTAAAAAATAAAAAAGTTGGCTTGGTGGTAAATAATACATCGCTTGTTGAAGGTGTACATTTGGTCGATTTTCTGCTTGAAAAGGAGGTAGAACTTGCAAAAATATTTGCACCCGAACATGGGTTTAGAGGTGATGTTTCGGCAGGTGGGAAAGTTGAGGACGGACTTGATCCAAAAACCGGATTACCTGTTTTGTCGCTATACGGAAAAAACAAAAAACCAACTGCCGAACATTTAAGTGGACTTGATATTGTCGTTTTTGATATTCAGGATGTGGGTTGCCGTTTTTATACTTACATTTCAACCTTGCATTTAGTAATGGAATCGTGCGCCGAAAATAATATTCCGTTGTTGGTTTTAGACCGACCAAACCCAAATGGTGATTATGTTGCAGGTCCGATTCGAAAAGATGGATTTGAGTCTTTTGTCAGTATGGATCCGATTCCAATTGTACACGGTTGTACTGTGGGAGAGCTGGCTAAAATGATAAATAAGGAAAGGTGGCACAAAGCAGGAGACGAGTGCGACTTAACCGTTATCCTGGTAAAAAATTACGACCACAGCATGTTGTATTCATTGCCCGAGCGTCCATCGCCTAACTTGCCAAACGATTTGTCTATTCGTCTGTACCCATCGCTTTGTTTTTTTGAAGCAAGCAGCGTAAGTGTTGGCCGTGGAACTGATTTCCCGTTTCAAGTATTGGGTGGTTTATACGAAAATTTGGGTGAATTTGAATTTACCCCAAAATCCATTCCGGGTGTTGCAATTAATCCATTAAATAGGGACAAAAAATGCTACGGTGTTGATTTGCGTATGCTAACAGAAACACCAAAATTCAC
>JAUVDE010000397.1 GCA_030595485.1 Draconibacterium sp. | reverse complement strand
GCAACATTTGCCTCTAGTCAATTAAAAGAGGTTGATGTGAAAATACTTGACCTTAACGATTTTGAGATGCCTATTTTTAGTATCGACCGTGAAAATGAGAATGGTATTCACGATTTGGCCTTACAGTTTAAACAGGAAATTCTTGATGCCGATGGAATAGTCATTTCGTTTGCCGAACACAACAGTGCTTATTCTACAGCATTTAAAAATATTTATGATTGGGTTTCGCGAATGGCTCCCGATGTGTGGGAGGGAAAACCTATGTTTTTAGCGGCAACTTCTCCCGGTGGCTGGGGTGGAAAGTCAGTTTTGAAAATTGCTTACGAACGTTTCTCTCGTGGAAATAAGAACACGATTGTAACTTTTTCGTTACCTGAGTTTTATAAAAATTTCTCGATGGATAATGGAATTCAGGAAGAAGAATTAAAAACAGAATTTGTCGGGAAATTGAAGGCGTTTGAGCAAGCTTTGTAAAGTGTAAAATTGAGAAACTGTTAAACTGTTTTTCTATTCACTGAGACTGTATACTGAGACTGAGACTGAAAATTATTTCTCAATCGTTTCAACATAAAGCTTCTCCACTTTGTCGCGAGCCCACTGTGTTTTGCGTAAAAACTTTAAACTCGATTTTAGGCTAGGGTTACTTTTAAATGAATTGATATTGATAATATCGCTCAACTCTTCCCATCCATAATAACTTACCAAATAAACTAAAATGGCTTCAAGTGTTTTTCCATGAAGTGGATTGTTCGGTTGCGATTCCGGGTTGTTGGATTTTACCATCTTGTTTATTATAAAATTGTTTTAATCTAGGAGACAGGGCATGCCTTGTCTTTTTATTTATCAATGACCTAATAAACAGTAATTAATTGCACCTCTCTTTTTGCTAATCTGCCAAATGGAATAGCATCAATATTCTGGCTTTGCAAATATCTCTGTACTTCTTCTTCTGCATTCGGTTCGACAGCTAAAAGTAAACCACCACTTGTTTGTGGGTCGCACAGAATATTTTTATATGAATCATCTTTTAGCGAAACGTTATGCCCGTAACTTTCCCAATTACGTATCGTTCCGCCCGGAATACAGTTTTGTTCTAAATATTGTGGTAAAATCGATAATTGCGGAATTTTATCGTATTCAATTTGCGCTGACAAGTTACTGCCTTCGCACATTTCGGTAAGGTGACCGAGTAGTCCAAACCCCGTAACATCGGTCATTGCTTTTACTCCAGCTATTTTTGCTACATTGAAACCGGGAGTGTTTAGCTGGCACATTAAATCGGGTGCCACTTGTTTATGCTCCTCACTTAAAACTCCCTTTTTTTGCGCCGTGGTTAAAATACCCACTCCAAGTGGTTTGGTAAGCAAAAGTTGACAACCTTCGGTTGCGGTGTCGTTTTGTTTTATATTTTTTAGGTCTACCTGCCCGGTAACTGCCAATCCAAAAATTGGTTCGGGACTGTCGATACTGTGTCCGCCAGCCAGACTAATTCCCACTTCCTTGCAAATTTGTCGGCCACCTTCAATCACTTCGCGGGCAATTTCGGGTGAAAGTACATTTACCGGCCAGCCCAAAATGGCAATTGCCAGAATAGGTTTCCCGCCCATGGCAAATACATCGCTAATGGCATTTGTGGCTGCAATTTTTCCAAAAGTAAATGGATCGTCAACAATAGGCATGAAAAAGTCAGTGGTGCTAATAATTGCCGTGCCATTGCCCAAGTCTAAAACAGCGGCATCGTCGCGGCTATCGTTGCCAACCAACAGGTTCGGCATAAAAGGTATTTCAATATTCGACTCTAAAATAGTGCTTAAAACCTTAGGCGAAATTTTACATCCACAGCCGGCACCGTGGCTATATTGCGTGAGTTTTATGTTCTTTATTTCTGATGGTGTCATAATGTTCTAATATTTGTTTTGCATTTTGGGTGTAATTAATCTCCTCAATTTTTAAAGGGAAAATATCATTGTGCTCTCGGTTCTTTAAGCCGCGCAAATAATATTTATCGTAATATTTAAGGGTAATCATGGCTACTTCAAAAAACTCATTGTTTTCTAAATGTGCTTGTGCTTTTTTTGTGTCAACACCACCTAGTCGTTTCGAAATCCGTGAAATGGATTCAGCAAGCATTGCCTTATCTTCAAGCGGATAATCTTTGACCAAATGTTTAGCTCGCTCGTTTCTTGGAATATCGAGGAAAACTACCGGGCAAGTTCGCATGTTTTCATAGAAATTCATTGGAATATTTACCAAGCCAATACGATGACTTTCATCTTCAATCCAAATGGTTTTTGAGTAATCCAGTACTTTCCATTCCCAAAATAAATTATTCTCAAATTGTTCGATGCTAGGTTGCTCTCCAATTTTTCCGAAAGCCGAACCTTTATGACTGGCTAATCCTTCTAAATCAATGGTTTGCTCACCTAACTCTTTTAAGCAATGTAGAATGTGTGTTTTTGCACTACCGGTGTATCCACCCAGAATCATGATTTCAGCCTCTTTTGAAAAAGCCTCTCGTGCATATTTTCTAAAAGCCTTGTAACCGTCTGTAATAATATACACTTCATCGAATCCATTATCCGACAAATGTTTTGCAAATGATTTGGAACGCATTCCTCCACGCCAACAATGCACTGCAATTTTATCAGAAGGAGCCACCTTTTCAGATTCAGAAATAAACCACTTCAACTTCGGGTTTACGTAGGTGTAGCCAACTTCAATAGCTGCTTCTTTCGATTCTTGTTTGTAAACGGTACCTACATGGGCTCGCTCATCGTTTCTAAAAAGGGGAATATTTGTTGCACCCGGAATATGTCCTTTCACGAATTCACCCGGCGAACGGACGTCAATCAACGGTACCGTCCCGGCAAGTTCTAAATATTCTGAAAAAGTAATTTCCTTTGGCATGGCTGCAAAGGTATTTAATACCTCAGGAAATTAGGGACATTGTTCGGATTTAATTAAAAATTCGTGATTGGTTAATACTCCCTTGCAACCTTTATCATTTTTTTCAAATTCTCTTCTGGCGTATTCGACGGAATGGCACATCCTGCATTCAAAATAAAACGATTGGTTTTTGAAAATACATTAAGTAATTCTGTGGTTTTTTGCTCAACCAGAGCAGGAGTACCCATTGCAATTACACCACTTGGATCAATATTCCCAATAAAACAAGCGTCGTTTTTAAGTACATCAAAAGCTTTTTGTACATCGGTTTTGTAGTCCAATTCAAATGCATCAGCTCCGGTTTTCAGCATTAATTCCAGAATTGTTTCTGTGTTTCCACAAATATGTAATGTATACGGGACATTATTTTTATGGGCTGCCTCAACCACTATTTTCTCATAAGGTAGGGCATACATTTCATACATATCGGGCGAAATCATTTCTGGGCTGGCTGGGCTGTCGCCATTGGATACCATATCGCAACCGGTTTG
>JAUVDE010000344.1 GCA_030595485.1 Draconibacterium sp. | reverse complement strand
ACCGTTAACAGGTTATTCAAGATATAACCGCGAATCATAATCTCTTCGTTTAATGCGACAATTATAAACAACAAAAAACTAAGGGCAAACGTTCCAAAATCGATTTCATTTACCGAGAATTCTACGAAACCAAAACCCATTAAAACCAAAGAGCCACCTCCAATTAGTAATACGGCGATTAATAAGCCAAATACAAAATCCTTCCCCCTGTTTTTAAGCGAAAAACCGAGTGAAAGAATTGTCCTTTTGTCGATATACTTACGGAAAATAAATACCAAAAGTAACAAACCAATAAACCCCCAAAGCTGTACAACAAACAATACATTGGTACTCATCTCTCCTAAACTTGCCATTTCCATTAAAGGAATTCCGGCAACCAATAATCCAATCAGCTGAAAAATGACGGATACTATTAAAAATGCAATAATAAAAAGTAGGATTCTTGCCCAAACCGGAAGTGCTGATTTTTTTTCTTGTGTAGTTGTTTGTGTCGTTTGCTCTTCTTGCATGTTTTTGTTTTTTTTTGAGCTTGAGTTGACAAACCTACAAAATTTTGAAAGCAAAAAATAGCTAGTATTAAGAGCAATAGGCATTCCTCTACTTTTCTCTTAGAATTTTTTAACAATTCTAAAGACTTTTTATATTTGCAATCGCTTATTTTCGTGCTCTTGAAAAACAGACGCGGGTTTGTTAGGCAGACGAGGTAAACAAACTATCTTTGCGGCTTTCCTGCAAAACGCAGGCTGGCGACTAACAAAGGCGCCATTAAGTATAATTGAAAAATATAAAAAAAGAAATATAATATGAACCAAGCAGTTGATATTAAAGAATTAAACGATAGGATTCAGAAAGAAAGTTCGTTTGTAGACATGGTTACCATGGAAATGAACAAGGTAATTGTGGGGCAAAAACATTTGGTCGAAAGCCTGTTGATTGGTTTGCTTTCTAACGGTCACGTACTTTTAGAAGGTGTGCCGGGATTAGCAAAAACACTGGCAATTACCTCATTGTCGAAAATAATTAGTGCCAAGTTTTCACGTATTCAGTTTACACCCGACTTACTTCCTGCCGACCTTATAGGTACAATGATTTACAGTCAGAAGAAAGAGGAATTCAGCATTAAAAAGGGACCTATTTTTGCCAACTTTGTTTTGGCTGATGAAATTAACCGTGCTCCGGCAAAAGTGCAATCGGCTTTACTTGAAGCCATGCAGGAACGCCAGGTTACCATTGGCGACACATCGTTTAAATTAGACGAACCGTTTTTGGTAATGGCAACACAAAACCCGATTGAGCAAGAAGGTACTTATCCACTTCCTGAAGCACAAGTCGACCGTTTTATGCTGAAGGTGGTTATCAACTATCCAAAAAAAGATGAAGAGCGTCAGATTATTAATCAGAACTTATTGGCTGAATTTCCTGAACCAAATACGATTCTGAAACCGGAAGACATTATGAACGCCCGTAACGTGGTGAAAGATGTTTACATGGATGAGAAAATTCAGAAATATATTGTTGACATTGTTTTTGCAACACGCGAACCAAACGATTACAACTTGGGTAAATATGCCGACATGATTGCTTACGGAGCTTCTCCAAGGGCAGGAATCAATTTGGCAAAAGCGTCAAAAGCGTATGCATTTATCAAGCGTCGTGGTTATGTAATTCCAGAAGATGTGCGCGCAGTTTGTCCCGATGTATTGCGCCACCGTATTGGATTAAGCTACGAAGCCGAAGCCAACAACATTACTTCGGAAGAAATTGTTACCGACATTTTAAACGCGGTTGAAGTACCTTAAAGCCCCCTCTAACTCCCCCGAGGGGGAGGGAAAGAAGTAGGCGAACAATATAAATGAATTTGAACGAAAGACATATTCAGTCTTGTTTTTCCCCCTTGGGGGAAATCCCAAAGGGAAAGGGGGCTTTTGATGAAAACAACTGATTTATTAAAAAAAGTACGGAAGATTGAGATAAAGACACGTGGACTGTCGCGCAATATTTTTGCCGGCGAATACCACAGTGCTTTTAAGGGGCGAGGTATGGCTTTTTCTGAAGTGCGCGAATACCAGTTTGGCGACGATATTCGTAGCATCGACTGGAACGTTACCGCACGCTACAGCACACCGTATATAAAAGTTTTTGAAGAGGAACGCGAACTTACCGTAATGTTACTTATTGATGTAAGTGCATCGCGTGAGTTTGGAACTTTTGAGAAAACGAAAAAGAATGTAATTACCGAGCTTTCGGCAGTGCTTTCCTTTTCTGCCATTCAAAACAACGATAAAATTGGAGTGATTTTCTTTTCCGATAAGATTGAAAAGTTTATTCCACCGAAAAAAGGTAAAAGCCACATTTTAAGGATTATTCGCGAGTTAATCGATTTTCATCCCGAGAGTACCGGAACTGATATTACCGAAGCCGTTCGTTACCTCACCAACGCCATAAAAAAACGTTGTACAGCCTTTGTCATTTCCGATTTCATGGACGATAGTAAAGAGTTGGACATGGCACTTTCGATTGCCAACAACAAACACGACATGGTAGCGCTTAACATTTACGACGAACGCGAAACCGAATTGCCAAGCATTGGAATGATTAAGCTGAAAGATGCTGAAAAAGGGAACTACGTTTGGGTGGATAGTAGCTCAAGAAAAACGCGTAAACTTTATGCCGATTGGTGGATAAAACACATGGACAAACTGGATGGAATGTTCAAAAAATGTGGGGTTGATTACGTTTCGATAAACACAAACGAAGACTACGTAAAATCGTTAATGACCTTGTTTAAAAAACGGGCATTAAAATAGATTCGAATGAAATTGAAAAACAAAATATTAATCATGAATAATTCACAGTTCGACTCCGCTCACTGTGACAGTCATCCTGAGCGAAGTCGAAGGGTGCCTAGAACTGGAGTAAACTTGTTACTTATTCTTGCATTACTTTTAATTGCCGGAACCGTGAATGCGCAGCAGATTAAAGCCACTGCCAGTCTCGATTCAGCAAAAATATTAATCGGCGACCAGGTAACACTTTTCCTTGAAATTGACCATCCTAAAAATGCGGATGTGCAGTTTCCGGCGGTACCCGACACAATTGTCGATTTAATTGAAATTATTAGCCGCTCGGGCATCGATACTTTTGAGTTAGATGATGAACAGTACATGAAGCAAATTCAGGCGTACACCATCACTAGTTTCGATAGTGGAGCTTACCGAATTCCTCCGCAATGGTTCAAATTTGAAATTGACGGAGAATTAGACTCGACTCCAAGTAACGGAGTTTGGCTGCAGGTTTTCTCAATGGAGATTGATACCACGCAGGGACCAACCGATATTAAAATGCCTTACGGCGCACCGCTCACTTTAAAAGAAGTTACACCTTATATATTGGGTGTTATTTTAATTGGTGCCATTATTTTCTTTCTGCTTTATTCAATTAAACGAAGGAAAAATAACAAACCAATTTTTGCTCGTCCACAAAAACCAAAAGAGCCGGCACACATTGTTGCCATTCGCGAATTGGATAGGATTAAAAGCGAAAAGGTTTGGCAGAAAGGAAAGACCAAGCAGTATTACAGTGAGGTTACCGATGCGCTTCGAACCTATATTGAAGAGCGTTATGAAATAAGGGCGATGGAACAAACATCTGACGAAACCATTGAAAATTTCCGGGTTCGAAAAGGTTTGTTAGATGATAAGAACTTTGGTAACCTGAGCCAGGTTTTAAAACTGGCTGACTTGGTGAAATTTGCCAAGTACCAACCACTTCCCGACGATGATAATTTAGCCTTAGTAAATGCTTACTTTTTTGTAAACGATACGAAAAAAGAGGAACAAAAAAAGACTGAAGAACAAGGCGGGGACAAAGATGAAGAAAAAGACGACAACGTTGAAGAAGTTACAATTAAATAGTAAAGGATGTTTGAAGGATTGACATTTAAAAACCCTGAACTGTTCCATATTCTGTGGGTACTTTTACCTATGATTGCATGGTACATTTTCAGGCAAAAACGCTTCACTGCCAGCATCCAGGTTTCATCTACCGCTTCGATATTTAAAGCACCAAAAACCATCAGACATTATTTGCGCCACCTGGTTTTTATCTGCTTGCTAATTTCATTCGGATTTTTTGTGGTGGTTTTGGCTCGTCCACAATCATCGCGCAA
>JAUVDE010000249.1 GCA_030595485.1 Draconibacterium sp. | reverse complement strand
TATTTCTCAATAAAGATTAGATGAGTAAGTATTCCTTTCATTAAGTGCTTCCTTTTACCTCTTCTATAATTTGAAAATAAAATGGTGCATGCTGAACTTCATGTGCCTAATAAATTAATGATTTGAATTATCCCTGTTTATTTATGGGGTGTTAGCTTAGAAACATGTATGTTTTAATTCTTTGTCGTGTTGTATTTTGAAGGTGTTCTGTAAATTTGATATTTTCGAAATAAATCCTAAAAAAGCACAAAAAATGACTTATTTATTGAAAAATAGGGGGTATAATGTAAAATATACATGAAAAATGACAGAAAAATTGAAAAAAAAGTATCAAAAATGATTTTTAGGTGCTAGGTTTGGGATAGATAAATTAGAAAAAATAAAATAATACAATAATGGCACAATTTAGATTTAAAGCATTAGACGAAGTTCTTAACAGAGAACCTGTTAAAGTTGAAAGAGAAGCGAACTTGACATCAGACTATTTCGCAATGTATGTATTTGATCGTCCGAAGATGAAAAAATATTTGTCTGGCGGCGCATACAAAGCGGTTGTAGACGCGATTGAAAATGGAACTACAATTGACCGTAGAATGGCAGACCAGGTTGCACAGGGTATGAAAGCGTGGGCAATAGAAAATGGTGCTACGCATTATACGCATTGGTTTCACCCATTAACTGATGGAACTGCTGAAAAGCATGATGCATTTATTGAAACTACATCTGATGGTGGAGTTGTTGAAGCATTTTCAGGTAAATTACTTGCACAGCAAGAACCAGATGCATCATCTTTCCCAAGTGGTGGTATTCGTCAAACATTCGAAGCTCGTGGTTATACTGCATGGGATCCATCATCTCCAGCTTTTATTAACGGAACAACACTTACTATTCCTACAATTTTTATTTCGTATACTGGTGAGGCACTGGATAATAAAACTCCGCTTTTAAGAGCAATACATAAAGTTGACAAAGCAGCAACTGCTGTGGCGCAATATTTTGATAAAAGTGTAGGTAAAGTACAAACTAACTTAGGTGTTGAGCAAGAATATTTTTTAATTGATGACGCTTTGTACCGCGCACGCCCGGATCTTATGTTAACGGGTCGTACTTTAATGGGCCACGCTTCTTCAAAAGATCAGCAGTTAGACGACCACTATTTTGGTTCGATTCCAACAAGGGCAACTGCCTATATGATTGACCTTGAAGATGAGGCTTACAAATTAGGTATTCCATTAAAAACACGTCATAACGAGGTAGCTCCAAACCAGTTTGAGTTCGCTCCAATTTTTGAAGAAGCAAATTTGGCAAACGACCATAACCAGTTACTAATGGACATAATGAAAAGAGTGGCACGCCGACACAAGTTCCGTGTTCTTTTTCACGAAAAGCCATTTGCAGGAATTAATGGTTCAGGTAAACACAATAACTGGTCGCTTACAACAAATACGGGTGTGAATTTATTTTCGCCAGGAAAAAATCCAAAATCGAATTTACAATTCCTTACGTTTGTAATTAATACCTTGAAAGCGGTTTACGATAACCAGGATTTATTGCGTGCAAGTATATTAACTGCATCTAATTCGCACCGTTTGGGAGCAAACGAAGCACCTCCATCAATCCTTTCTGTTTTCCTTGGAACTGAAATTTCAAAGATGCTCGATTTAATGGAAGAAGCTGTTGTTGACCGTAAAATGACACCGGACGAAAAAACAGCATTAAAACTAAATATTGGTCGTATTCCTGAAATTATTTTGGATAGCACCGACCGTAACCGTACTTCGCCGTTTGCATTTACCGGAAATCGTTTTGAGTTTCGTGCTGTTGGTTCTTCTGCCAACAATGCTCCGGCAATGATTGTATTAAATACAATTATGGCTAAACAGCTTGCTGATTTTAAAGTAGCAGTTGATAAATTGATTGAAGACGGGATTAAAAAAGACGAGGCTATTTTCCAGGTGTTAAAAGGATTAATCATCAACTCTAAACCAATTCGTTTTAATGGCGATGGTTATAGCGATGAGTGGGTGCAAGAAGCTGCAAAACGTGGTTTAACAAACATCAATAGTGTGCCAGAATCGTTGGCCGCATATTTGACCAAAGAGAGTAAAGAGTTGTTTAGCAATTTGGGTATTTTTAATGGAGCTGAGCTGGAAGGTCGTACTGAAGTTGAGTATGAGAAATTCATTATGAAAATTCAGATTGAAGCACGTGTTCTTGGCGACATGGCAATTAATCATATTGTTCCTACTGCCGTTGAGTACCAAACCATGTTGCTCGAAAACGTAAAACACTTGAAAGATGTATTCTCGGCAGAAGAATTTAAAGAGTTGGCAAGTGGTCGTTTAGAATTAATTAAAGAAATTGGTGGTCATATTTCGGCAATTAAAATTAAATCGAAAGAAATGGTTGAGGCCAGAAAGAAAGCCAATAAAGTTGAAGATATTATGGATAAAGCTGAGGTTTACGACAAAACAGTTCGTCCTTATCTTGAAACAGTTCGTTTCCATATCGATAAGCTTGAATTGATTGTTGACAACGAAAAATGGCCATTGCCAAAATATCGCGAGTTATTATTTGTAAGATAATCAGTTGGTTATGATATAATTCTTGGGGCTTCGTAAACACGAAGCCCCTTTTTTTTGTTTCTCTTGCAAGGAATAAAAGATGCGTACGTCTTTTATTTAAATTGCGAGAAATGATAAAATATATACTTCTATTCTTTTTAGTTCTTATTGCCAGTGTTGGCAGGGCTCAATTGCCCGATGTTGAGGTGCGCGACTTAGAGCGTAACTGGGTTTCCTTAACCGACCTAAAAGGTGAAAAACTCACGGTTGTTGATTTTTGGGCTACCTGGTGTAAGCCATGTGTGTCGGCAATTCCCAAACTAAATGTCATTTACGCTGAGAATAAAGGGCAAGGAGTCAATTTTGTAGGTGTTAATGTCGATGGGCCACGTAATCAGGCAAAGGTTAAACCCTTTGTAAATGCGCTGTCGATAAATTATACCACTATTCTCGATCCCAATCAGGAGCTGGCAAACGACTTAAATATTTCGGTGTATCCAACTTTGCTTGTATTTAATTCAGAAGGAAAAGAAGTATTTGTACATGAAGGATTTAATCCGGGAGATGAAGATATTATTAGGGCTGAACTTGAAAAACTACTTGCAAAATGAAACTAAAAATTGGTTTGATATTGTTAGGTTGGTTTGGTACTATATCCATAAGTTGGGGACAGCTGTCGGGGAGTAATATTGCTGAATATGGATTAGGGAATATTCCGGGAGTTGAACCAAGCAATGTAAACTCAATTTACGATCAATTTAATCTTCAATACAAAATAAAGGGCTTTGGGGCTTCGGTTCGGGTCGAAAATTATTATTCAAACGATTCTTTACGCGAAGATTATACACAACTATCACAATTTTCACTTTCGTATAAAAAAAGAGGACTCGATTTAAAAGCAGGACATTTTTACGAAACGTTGGGGAAAGGTTTGTTGTATCGTGGATATGAAATTAAAAACTCGGTTTACGAAAATCAAATTTACCGTGTTAAACAGGGTTTTTACCGCGATTTACGAGGCGCTACCGGAAGTTATTCGAAAGATTGGTTCTCGGTAAAGGCTTTGTGGGGCGAGTCACTAATGAGCGAATTACCACCAACAGCTCACGACAGGCGTGAAGATTTGGTAACGGCTGGTGAGTTTAATGCAAATTTTGCCAATCAAAAGGTGGGGGTGATTTACCTTCAAAACGAAAATAACGACGAAATGTCGGAATATCTGTCTTTTCTTTTTGGAGGCACTTTATTCGAGAATTTTGATTATTACGCCGAGTTGGCCCATGGTATTGGTTCGGGCGAAAGTTATTTCGATTTTGAAGAGGATAACTCGTATGGTGCGTATGTTAGTTTGAGTTACTCTGTTGCAGGTTTTGGTGCATCGCTAGAATTTAAAGATTATCATAATTTATTTATTGGCTCGGGAATATCGGATCCGCCAACATTGGTAAAAGAGCATAGCTACAAATTACTTAACCGAAGTACACATGTGCCTTACTTTTTCGATGAAAGTGGGATGCAATTGGAGGTTTTTATTGTGCCCAAAGAAAATCATTTAATCACTTTGAATCATTCGCGTTCGAAAAACGAATTTGGCGAAGACTTTGATTTTAATTCGGCTGAATACTTTGCTGAATGGTATTATACTACCGAGGCTAACAATCAAATTAAAGTATTTGCCGATTATTCGTATGATGATGTTTTGAATGAAAATGCACGTTATGCCACAGGTGTTTATTACACCTATGTATTTCCTAAAAGTTGGTCGCTGGCACTCGAAACCGAATTTCAACATTTGGAACGTACTTATGATAAAACCGAATCTTTTCAGAATGTTTATGCAGGTCTGGTTCTTAATCAATCAACTAAGTTCTCGGCTGCATTAATTTGGGAATTCACCAACGACAATAAGTTTGCCGATTTATCGGGGACAGATAAGGTGGAAACAAAACAACACTACCCAGGTATTAATCTTTCGTACAAACCTAACCGAAAAAATACGATTAGCCTGTTTGGCGGTAAACGGAGAGGTGGCCCGGCTTGTACTTCGGGTATTTGCTATGAGGTGCTTGATTTTAAAGGTGTTGAATTACGATGGTCAATTAAAATTTAAATAGTGGAGGAATAGGTTATGAAACAAATTTTTACTGTAATTATTACGTTAGGTTTAACGCTTGGTACTTTTGCTCAAAATGTGGGAGAAACTCCACCCGACTTTTCTTTAAACGATTTATCCGAAATGAAGTATATCCTTTCTGATAATAAAGGAAAGGTTATAATGGTTTTTCTGGTGGGCTATAATTGCCCCTATTGCATTTCATCGGCGCGCGATGTAAAAACCCAAATAACCGATGTTTATGCGAATAACGATAAATTTCATGCGGTAGTTATCGACGTCTGGGATGGAAGTAAATCGTCGGTACAAGGCTTTAAAAGTTCTACCGGATTAGATGCAATTTTTCTACAAAAAGGCTCTGGTGTGGCATCGAGTTGGTCAACTACCTACGATCGTTTATTTGTAATTGGGTCAGATGGGAAGGTCGTTCTTAAAGGAACAAAAAATGCAAAGTCGCAGGTTTCTGATGCAAAGTCAGCCATTCAGACTGCTTTAAATAACATTGTAACATCGGCTCCTTTACTGAGTGATAACTCAGGTCTTGAACTCACTCAAAATTACCCCAATCCTGTGCGTGACGAAACGAAAATAAGTTTCCGAATTAGTAAAGCTTCGCAGGTTAATTTATCAGTTTTCGATATTACCGGGAGAATGGTGGCAGCACCCATTCGTGATTTTTACGAAAGTGGTGAACATGATCTTGTTTTCCGACGAAATGACTTGAAAAACGGCGTGTATTTTTATCGATTACAGGCAGGTAGTTTCGAAGCCGTGAAACGAATGGTAATACAATAAGTAAGGAATTCGGGTTTTGGGTGTTGTTTGAAAAATATTTTACTGTATTAAAGGTAATTGCATACTTATCTTTTTAAAACAGTCTTTCGATATTTCCTGATTATAGATTTTTCTTTTCGAATAAAACTTCATCGAAATTACCCGAACAAAATGTTCTTGAATTT
>JAUVDE010000056.1 GCA_030595485.1 Draconibacterium sp. | reverse complement strand
ATTTCTGTCTCCAATGCTCGAGTAATACAAATAAGGATCTATTTCAGAAACATATTCATCTCCTTTTATTGCAATTATAGAAACATAGCCAATATCTCTTGCCAGAGCTGTTCTTTCCGATACGCCCATTCCATCCAGCATAGCTTCGGTTTGGCTAACAACTTTACCTCCAAACTTCCCATTTAAGAGGAAACTTAAGGAAATGTTTCGGTACTCAATACTATTGTTCCACCCAAGAATCCAGTTGGGAGAAAGGTTGCCAATGTATTCGGTTGTTTCTGTTTTTAAAGGCCTCCCCGACTTTTCATCAAGCATTATTCGCCTCAATTCATCGCGTTTAAATTTATAAACATAAATATCGCCAATAGAACCACCTGGTACAATTTTCGAATCGTAACCCTCCATATTTCCCATACTAATTGGCTCTGTCAACTCGTTATGTAAACTAATTACTTTATTAATATTTGATGAATAATTAAAACTTGAAGTCCAATTCCACCGCGAATTTTGAACAGGAATAAGCTTTAGGTAAAATTCAAAACCTTTATTTTCTATTTCTCCGGCATTAAGAAAATACTCGGTGTATCCTGAACCAGAAGGAGAAGGAACTGCTATAAACTGATCGGTACTTGTGATTTTATAGTAAGAAGCATCGAATGATATTCGACCATCAAACAATCGAATATCTGTTCCAAATTCGATACTCTTTAATCTTTCCGGCTTTAAATTTGAAAAGGGCTTAGTAGTATTTCGTACAATTCCATTAGCTGTTACCGTATGCCCAGGATCAATTTGATTAAATGGAACTTCATTTGCAGCCACAGAAAACGATGACCTAATTTTTGCAAAACTAATCCAGGCAGGAAGTTGAAATAACTTACTAAAAATACCTGCCACACCAATTCCTGGGTAGAAATAGGATTCATTTCCGGTATTGGCCAGTGACGATGCCCAATCATTCCTTCCGGAAAAATCCAGAAAAATACTTTCTTGATATCCCAACTGTATATTTCCAAAAACAGCTTGTTTTACAAGCCTGCTATGCAGTGTTGATTCAATTTGTTTTTTTGATGCAATTAAATTATCAAACGAAAATTCGTTTGGATATTCAAGTCCCCTCAATCCTGTATTTACATTTATCCCTTCTCCGTAAATAGCTTTTTGGTAACTGGAGCCAACAAAGGTGTTTATATTCAATCCAGCAATTTGAGTATTATATGACAGCATTGCATCTAAATAAACCAAACGATCGTTATATTTTTGATAATCCCACCTCCCATTTTCATGAACATTAGTTGCATTAGAACTTGCCCAATGTTTTTGTTCAAAAAGTTTATCGGCATAATCATAGTTACCACGAGCCTGTATCAACAAACCTTTCATTAAATTGTATTCTAACGCAACACTTGTTATCAATCGTTTAGAAGTATCTGTTTTGGGTTGTTTATTTATTATCCAATACGGATTTGACTGAAGATGGTCTTCAACAAACCAATTTTGTTCATTCAGGTTTCTATCGGAATTATAGACTTTATAATTATGTTTATAAAAATCAAAGTCTTTGTCGCGTGGAAAAAGATACAAACCGGTTAGTGGATTCAAATAATAACCCGCCGGATTTCTGTTACTCCATTTTTCAGATGCCAAATAAACACTCGACTCTATTTGAAGCTTATCATCTAGAAGTTTGGTAGATTGTTTAAATGTAAAGTTATTTTTGCTGTAATCATTCTGACTTATTATGCCCTTTGCATTTGTATTGGCGTAAGAAAAATAAACGCTGGTATTATTCTTCCCTCCACTTAAAGAAATAGAATTAAGTAATTGACTTCCTGTTTCAAAAAATTCATCAACAAAACTATCATTGTAGTCTCCCGGTGTATATGACCAACTTTCTTTTGCCCCATTCAGACTTCCGTATCGATATTGTAGATCAGGAAAACCTGTTACCTTCTCAACCACGTAAGAACTATTAAAGTTAATGTCAATCTCGCCGTTTCTATTGCCTTTTTTTGTAGTTAACAATACTACTCCATTTGCTCCTTGACTTCCGTAGAGTATGGAAGCATTCATACCTTTTAAAATACTTATACTTTCTATATCGTTGGCATTAACCTGAGACAGTCCATCTCCCTGGTCAATTCCTCCAAACATCTCGGGTTGCGCTCCTTTCCGGTTTACCATAGGAATACCATCAATTACAAAAAGAGGTTCACTGTTACCACTTAAAGATTTATCGCCACGCAATACAATCTTTGTAGACCCACCAGCGCCTGAGCTGCTTTTATTGACATTTAATCCTGAAACCTTACCTGATAAACTACTTACGAAATTTATTTCACGATTTTTTGATAACTCTGCTCCATCAATTCTTTGCGCGGCATAGGTAAGTGATTTTTCGTTACTGTTAATTCCTAAAGCTGTTACAATAACATCTTCAACATTTAAAGTTTCAGAATATAGAATTACATTCAAGTAACGCTTGTTTATAATTGATCGCTTTTCGGTTTGCAAGCCGATATATGAAAAAACTAAAGTGCTTTTATCCGATGGTACTTTCAGCTGGTATTCTCCATTAACATTTGTTGTAGTTCCGTATGTCATTCCATCTACCACCACTGTAGCATGTGGTAAGGGCTGCCCATCTTCATCGCTCACCTTACCATTTATTAATCGTAACGTAACATTATTTACTTCTGAATTTGCATCAAAAACTTCTTTTGGAAGTATTTTTTGGAGTACAAGTACAATTTGGTGGTCAAATATTTTGTATCCAAGTTCACTATTTTGCAACATAGCATTTAAAACCTCATTCACATTACCATCTGAGATTTCTATCCGGACTTTCCTGTTCTTATCTATGTCCGAATCTTTATATAAGATTGTATAGTCACTTTGTTCTTGAATGAGGTTAATTACCTGAATTAATGTAGCTTCTTCAATCTTCAGATTAAACTTCGGATTTTGAGCGTTTACACTAAATACAAACCCAAGAAGTAAGAAAAACAAAATTACTTTAACAGTACTTCTCATAAAACACTACTTCCAACAAATGTCCAACTTGTTTATTAAGACACAAATATTGCATAGTTTTCATTAAAAATTCAACATTTCAATAGAAAGTATTGTAGTAAAATAAGTAAAAAGCTTTATTCGCTGAAATATTCCAGGTCTACTTCAACATATTACTAAATAGTTTTTGAAATAGCATGGCTGTAATTCCGTGCAAACCAGATTCTTTCCAACTATTTGAAACCACAATTTTAGTGTTCTCAGAGATTTGTTCGAGACAAAATTGATTAACCGATTGTTAAATAGGAGTTAAGACGTATTGATTGGCCTCAGATATTACACCAACTTTTTAAATGTAAAATCTCATTATCTTTATCACATATTAGAATCCATTACTGGCACATTAATTGTGTATTAAACATAAACTAATAAATTAAAAACGATGAGTACTACTTTACCATCAGTAAAAAGACTTATGTTCACTCAATGCTTAATTTTTTTATTTATTCTCTTGTGTTTTTATCCTGCAGCTGCACAAACCTATTTTACCACAGAACTTTCTAATATTAACGAGCTTGAAAAAAGTAAAACAGAAAAAGTATACCTGCAAGTTGATAGAACTATTTTTTCGCCGGGAGAAGATATCTGGTTCAAATCTTATCTTCTAGAAGGTACCGATCATACGTTAACATCAACATCCAATAATTTGCATGTGGAATTAATTGATACGAATGGCAAAATAAAAACCAGCCAGGTGGTACTGATGCATGACGGAGTGGGCTTCGGCGATATAAACATTGGTGTCGAAGGTTTTAAAGATGGAGTGTATGAACTTCGTGCATATACCAATTTCATGCGTAACTTTAGCAATGCCCTATTTTTCAAGCAAAATATTATAATTACAGGTAGTAGCGAAATACAAGAGAACAAACAAAAGTTGGATGACATCATCGACCTTCAATTTTTCCCTGAAGGAGGTCAGCTAGTAAACAATGTACTTAACAGAGTTGCTTTTAAAGCAATCGACCAAAATGGGAAAGGCAAAGATATTTCTTTTACTATTTTCGATAATAAGAACAATGAAATACAAACAACCAAAACAGTTCATTCTGGAATGGGACAGTTCATGTTTACACCCAAACCAAACACAGCATATTTTGCCACCATCCACAACTTAAGCTCCGAACAACAAAAGATTGACTTACCTATAGCCACAGGTGCTTATTCCATAATGGTTGGAAACCAGTTTAATAACTTACTCGATTTTAATATCAGCACATCGCCTGATAATATTAAGGGGCAAACAATTTCCTACCTTATTCAATCGCGTGGAAGACTATTTTCGTCGAATAAAATTAAGATGGACAAGGAAACAAAATTGGTTCGTATTGAAAAGGAAAAACTTCCAGCAGGCATTTCTTCCATAACAATTTACGATGATAATGGCATTCCGGTATGCGAACGTTTAATTTATAACCAACTAAGTCCGGAGGTGCAGATTAAAATAGATGTAGACAAACAAGAATACGATACACGTGAAAAAGTAACCCTACATATTGAGACTAAAAATGAAGCAGGAATACCAATGCCTGCCAATCTATCGTTGGCTGTAATTGGCAAACATATTACAGATAAACAAAAAGAGATGTTACCAAACAATGGAGGAATACGGTCCTCTATACTCTTAAGTACTGACCTAAACGGACACATTGAAAACCCAGACTACTACTTCGATAGCTTTGATAAAAAGAAACATCATTCGCTGGATTTAGTACTACTTACTCATGGTTGGAGTAAATACGTTTGGAAAGAAAAAGTGGCAAAACCTGAATTTGTATTGGATTACGGCTACGAAAATGGATTCACATTTACCGGAAAATCACGTACGCTTCTAAAACGTCCTGTTGCCAACAGCAAGGTGTCGATGGTTATTAGCGAAGATGGATTTTATTACGATGAAGTTAAGGCAAATAATAAGGGTAGCTTTACTTTTAAGAATGTGTACTTTATGGATACCACCAATGTCGTTTTTCAGGCCTACAACAAAAGAGACAAAAGGAACACTATTATTGATATAGATGAAATAAATTATGAAGCAGCTCCCACATCCTCCATAAAACAAAGCTTTGAAAAAACTGAATCGTCCAACATAGAAAGCATTGTTGCACAAGCCCAGAAAATTAAAGAGGTTCTAGACTCATTGGCAGAAAAGAATTTTAAGCTTTTAGAAGAAATTACAATTAAAGGCAGAATAAAACGCGATTTGGACGATCACTACAGAATGTACCACCGTGCCGATGACGTAATTGAAGTTACTGACAAATATGCTGGTTATTATAATATTTTCGATATTGTGCAAGAACAGGTTACTTCGGTACACATAACTGGCTTTTGCCCCAGAGTATCAGTAAATATCAGAGGAAATCGGGTGTTACCAAACAGCATGTCAAGTGGCGGTGCATCTTTTCTATTGGATGGAATGTTTGTAAGTGCCGATGATATTTGTTCGATACCTGTAACACAAGTTGATAAAGTTGAGGTATTAAAAGGTAGTTCGGCTGCTATTTTTGGAAGAAGGGGTATGAATGGAATAATAGCAGTTTACTTAAAAGAAGCCGGAGTTAAATGGGAACAAGTTTTAGTCGGAATAAATAAAGTACAACCTCAAGGATATTACCGTTCTCGTGAATTTTATTCGCCCAATTACGAAGTTGCTCAAGAACAGTTTGAAGGACCTGATTATAGAAATACTATACATTGGGATCCGTTTATAACAACCGGTAAAGATGGAAAAACCACAGTATCGTTTTTTAATTCTGATGATTCAGGCAACTACACTATTAAAGTAGAAGGTGTGGGGCTAAATGGTGGATTAGTAAAATCGGAAACGAATTTCACCGTTAAGTCAAACCATTTATCCGGAAACTAAAACACCCAATAAAAATGGCTTGATTCAGGTAGAATCAAGCCATTTTTTTGCATGAGTTTTATTTCTAATTCAACTTCGTTATTGGACTTAATTGCCACAAATTACTAGGCCAGTAATATTGCCACTTACTTGTTAATTTTTAGTTTTTGTTTCAACATACACAACTCCACCCATACCGCGCGAACCGTAGCGTGACGCAGCAGCTCCACCTTTTATTACCGATATTGATTTTACTTGTGTTGTTGGAATATTTTGAAATATCGAGAACTCTACTATAGCACCATCAACAACCAAAAGTGCCGGTGTTGGCCCGCCGTTAATAGTTGTTGTTCCTCTAACATTTATCATCGATGTTCCAACCGATACACCAGAAACACGTCCTTCAATTGCTTCTGAAATATTTCGGTAAGCACTATAATCGGGGCCAGCCTCCAAATGCTCAATAGCATAACTGAGTTGTCTCTCGCTAATATGGCCAAAACCGGTGGCCACTTGAAAATTCTTTTTTCCCTTTTTAAAACGTAAATCTACATTTACTGAGTCCATCTCGGCAAAATCAGCCACTTTAATTTTCTCCGTAAAAAATCCTTCTGCTTCAAATGCTATTTTTTCCTTCTCGTCACATGTAAAGGAGAAACAACCATTCTCATCCGTAAGAATTTCTGATGTCGAATTTTTATAAACAATGGAAACTTTGTGTAATGGAATGGTACGGAAAGTAGTTACTTTTCCTTTTACCTCACGCTCTTTGGCAATTGTTGGTTGAGCAAAAAAGGCCACAAAACAAAAAGTTAACGTCAATAGGTAGTATTTCATATTACAAGTTGATTTTTAAAACTTTCATTCTTTTATAACAAAAATTGAGCCAGTCTGTATTTTTATGACTTGGAATATTCGTATATTAATAAAACCACCTCCCTTATAGTAAATAAGAGGGGAAAATGGAAAGTCAAAAACGAAACAAAGAAAAACCGCTGGTCGAAATGACCAGCGGTTTAATCTTACCAAAACTAACTAAATTAACTATCTATAAAAAATCAGTTTTATCTTAGTTTTTTGGTCCGGAACCCTTCGCAGGATTTTCTTTATCAAACCATAATCTTTCGCTTTCTAAAACTGTAGGTTCAGGAGTACCGGTAGTAAAACCTTGCTCTTGAACAGCAGCTAGTTGATTTGCGTAGTTCAAATTGTCTTCAGTTGGAGTTCCAACTGTAAAACGACGAGGAATAGGCATTTCGCTACCAGAATTAGTAAATGTTTCCCAAGCTAAATACGAACTACCTTTTTTAGGAATACCTGAACGACGAACTGTTGTCCAAATGTCGTTAGGTGTATTCATAAAGTTGATGTATTGCTGGATGTAAACTTTCTCCAAACCATCAGTACCCAAATCGTAAGAAGGCTGAGCCAATAAAGCTGTAATTTCACCATCTCTTAATTTAGTTGCGGCAGCAGCAGCAACATCTACATCTTCGTATACAGGATCACCATCGTAATAAGGCATTTGCTGGTTTTTAGCCAATGCATTAGCACGTAAAACTGACAATTCAACACCCCAATTAAAATATTCTTGAGCACTTTTTGGAAGGTTTGCACCTAACAATTTAAACTCAGCTAAATATAAATTGGTTTCAGCAGCACTACCCAAAATTACGTTTAATGGAGGATCGTTATCTTTTAATTGAAGAACACGACCACCTGGTTTTGTTGGGTAAGTATAGTTATAAGTAGAACGAACTAATTTCTCAGAGTACAAAGAAGTTGCAATGTAAGTTTTGTTCTCAATTTTATTTGTTGCAGCTTGATTGAAATACTTTTCGTTAGCCGGATCTTGTGTTGCATCAGGAGAAAGAGGAACACCGTGGTAACGTACCCAAGGTTCGCCATCTCCATTCCAACCTGCAAAGTTTCCTTCGCCATCCAATTCCACCAATGGAGCAATATAGTCAGGTAAAGCCATTTCAGCATCGATAAATGCCTGAACTACTTCTCCGTTAAATTGATTTTTCTCGAAGATAAAACGTAAACGAGGATCTTTATTGGTCAATAAATAATCGATAAGGTTTTTACTACCCCAACCAATCCACATACCGTTACCGGTACCGTGATATTTTATACCTCTTTTATAAACAAAATCATCGTTTAAAGCATCCATATAACCAACAGAAGAGCTAGCAACTTCCTGTGCAATAGCTATTGCTTTATCGCGATCTTTATTAATTAACCTTGCAGCTATTTTCAATTTTAAAAGGTTGCAATACTTAGCCCATTTTTCGTAGTTACCACCGTAAATACGATCTTGAGCTCCCATAGTGAACAGACCTTCTGAATTTGAGAATACAGCAATTGATGCATCTAATTCGGCCAACCAGGTATCAAACAATACTTCCTGATTATCTAAAACAGGTGTTAATAGTGGAGGATTGGTATATGGAGCTAAACCAGCTTCGGTATAAACCATCGATCCGCCATTATCTGTCATTGTTAATGCAGGTGCAATTTGCACAGGAAAGGTTAAAGCACGCATTGCTGCATATGTTGCCATATCTTCTTCAGGCATTGCATCAATTCGCACGCGAATATCCATGGTTTGTGGTACTAGCGAACCATAAATACTTTGGCCGCCTGCAGGTCCCATTAAATTAAAATCTGGTCCGTTACCCCCTCGCATGGTTACAACTTGTGCCCATGGATAGATATACTGGAAATTTGAATAAAACCAATTGGTATAATCGTTTCCATACATTTGTTCTATGGCTTTGGTCATAGAATACCTTAAATCCGGCTCTGAAAGCGTTGATGGATTTGAGTTTAATTCGGCAAACTTGTCCTTGTCGCACCCAATAGCCAAAATAAAAATCAGAGCAAATATTATTTTATATGTTGTTTTCATATTTACTATTCTTTAATATATTAAAAATCAATACTGAGTGTCATGGTATAATTCGCTGTGTACGGAGTAAATGTACGCTCGTAGTACGATGCACTACTTGAAGTTCCCCTGAAACTTTCAGGATTCAAGTTATTAGGAAGTGAATTGTATAAGTAACCAATGTTTCTAGCATTTAAAGAAACATAAAGGTTTTGAGCTTTCATTTTTTGCGCTAATTTTTTAGGTAAATTATAACCTAAAGAGATGTTACGTACAGCAATGTATTTAACTTCACTAAACCAGTCATCGTTAATTACACCTGAACTCCATGAGTTGTTAAAGTAAGTATATATACTTGCATGTGTTGGTTCAACATGTCCGGCGTCGTATGCTTCCTGGTAACTCATTCCACCTACATTTACAGTCGATCCGTTTGGAGCTACTACTTCTTGTCCTTCTTTGAATACACCTACAGGAATCATACCATCGTGGAATGTTTGTCCTTTTCTATCAGCATACTGACTTGTCCAGGTCATACCACCATGAGCTTCGTCACGATTAACTAAAGAAGTTTCCATCATTCCGTATGATGTTCCGTACTTGTTTGAATAAGAAGCAATGTGACCACCAAAACGAGCATCTAACAATATCGATAACGATAATCCTTTATATCTGAAAGTATTATCCCACGATCCTTCAAAGTCAGGATTGATTTTACCAACTTCTTGTACTTCGTAACTTCTGGTATAGACTGCACTTTTTTGTCCACTTCTCCATGTTAAGATTTTATTTCCACTTTCATCTTCCAATGGTTTAGTATCCGACATTAACACACCATATTCACCATCTTCGAATGCAACCGAACCTACACGGTAGTTACCATAGTTTGTGTAACCTGCAAGACCTTTATATGCACCAACTTCGTCTACTAATTCCGACACCATTGTTGTGTTGTTCCAGTAGTTAAAGGTTGAATTCCATTCAAAATCTTTTGTTTTAACAGGAGTAAAACCAAGGCTCAATTCGAAACCACTATTTGTTAGTGTTCCTACGTTGGTAAGCATTTTACTTAAACCTGTAGATGAAGGAAGAGGAACAGTAGAAATCTGATTCGTAATTGCTTCGTTGTAATAAGCAACATCAGCACTTAAACGATTGTTGAACATACGAACATCTGCACCAATTTCAAAAGAGTTTTTACGCTCTGGTTCGATATTCGGATCAACCAAAGTAGTAGAAATATTATTGGTATAAATGTATTTACCACCTTCAATTTCTACAGTACCTGAACCATAACCATTATTAATTGCATAAGGGCTGGTAGCATTACCAACTTGCGCCCACGATGCACGTAATTTACCAAATGAGAACATAGCTGGTAAATCAAATGTTTCAGTGAAAATCCATGAAGTACTAATTGATGGGTAGAAATAAGAGAAATTACCAGTTCCATCAGTATAAACCAATGCCGAAGCCCAGTCATTACGACCAGTAACGTCAACAAATACCTGATCTCTCCAGCTTACACTTGCTGCAAACAATGCCGCATTAACTTGTTGTGTTCCGTTAACTGCAGCTGACGATCTTATTGTTTTTTTAGAGTTACCCATAAAGAATTTACCGGGTACCTTTAAACCACCATCGGTCCAAACACGAGTATATTCGTTTTTAGTATCCCACAATTCGCCCATAAGCATAAGGCTGGTGCTAAAATCACCAAACTCTTTGTTCATGTTTGCAACTGCTTTCAATGTGCGGCTAATATTAACATCATTACGTAATTCGTAACTACCACCATCGTTGGCATAACCATTACCTAAGTCTTTCTTTTCGTAGAATTTACTATAATGGTTCATGTTACCTTCAACAGTAAAAGACATCCAATCTGTAATGTCAGCTGTTAAACGTACAATAGGACGAGAAACTTGTTCTTTTCTGGTATAATCATCCATATTTAATCCAAACCATGTACTGTTACCAGGAACGTTAGCGTTATCATCGCCATAAGCATTACTTGGTGTACCACCATGAGGTGCCTGCCAAACTTCTTGTTTGTTCCATTTTTTGGTATCGTACCAACCAGCCCAAGAGCCAGTTACAAAAGAACCACCCACCGAATTATTTGGGTTACTAGAACTTGATTTAGTAAAAGACATAGAAGCATCAGCTCTTAACCATTTAGCAAGGTTGTAAGAACCTTTAAACAACATGGCATATCTTGTAAATTTGTTGCTTGGCATAGTACCACTCCTGTCGTTGTACGAGTTAGAAAGATAAAAGCTTCCTTTGTCGCTTGCACCACTTAATGCCAAGGCAGTGTTAGAGCTAATACCTGTTTCGAATGCATCTTTCATTGCATCAGGGAAACCGGTATAAGTTCCAATCGAACCATCATAGTCTTCCAACTCACGGCCATCGTATCTTGGCCCCCAAAGGAAACCACCACCATTAGGATTACCAATTTTGGTTAACATTTGCTGGCCATTAACTTCGCGCGTGTAAAACTGATTTACATCGTACTTGTAGTAATTACCATTTTCATCTTTCTCTCCATAACCAACATAACCCGCCAAAGTACCCGGGCCAAATTCGTATTGAAGATCTGGCTGACTGTAAACAGTTTCGACACCAACCGATTGTGTAACTTTTACACCAATACCTCTTTGGCCTTTACCGTCTTTGTTTTTAATTACAATCGCACCATTGATACCTCTAGAACCGTATAACGCGGTTGCAGCTGCACCTTTCAAAACTGATACTGATTCGTAATCATCAGGGTTAAGGTTTTTAAGAATGTTACCGTAGTCATTAGAAGCACCACTCCAGTCGGCACTGGCATTCGAAACACCGTTGTCAACAATAACACCATCAATTACAAAAATTGGCTGGTTGTTATTTGAGTTCAGTACAGAAACACCACGAATCTGGATTTTACTGTTACCAAATAAACCACCATCAGAAGCTCCAATACTTAAACCTGCGGCTTTTCCTTGAAGGGCCTGAACAGGATTAATAGTATTAGCCTGAACAATTTCTGCTCCATCAACTTCTGTCATGGCATATCCCAGAGCTTTAACTTCTCTGTTGATACCAAGAGCAGTAACCACAACCTCGTCGATACCAATGGCATCAACTTGCATAGCTACGTCAATAACTGAACGATTAGCAACTTGTTCCTCTACGTTTAGCATTCCTACGAAGCTATAAATAAGAGTAACATCTCCCGGAACTGTAACCGTGTACTCACCGTCAATGTTGGTGATAGTACCGTGACTTGTTCCTTCCTGAACGATGGATACACCCGGAATCCCGGCTCCATCTTCATCTGTAACCTTACCGGTTACCTTTTGTTGTGCATAAGCACTACTTAGTAGCGCAAAACACATTCCCAATAGCAAAAAAATCTTTCGCATAGATTTTAATTTAAATGGTTTTAAAATAGATTAATAATTAAGTTATTTGTACATATTACTGAATAGCTTTTGAAATAACATTGCTGTTACTCCAAGCAGTCCAGACTGTTCCCAGTTCTCAGAAATAATAATTTTAGTATTTCTCGAAATTTGCTCTAAACAATATTGATTTATCGATTGCTGAATAGGTGTTAACACATACTGGTTGGCTTCCGATACTACTCCACCCAATACAATAATGTCAGGGTTTAGTAACTGAATTGTGTTTGACAATGCTTTACCAAGTGCCATACCAACATCATTCAACAAACTAATTGAAAATTCGTCGCCTTGTTTGGCGGCATTTATAATATCTTCTACTTTAAGTTTATCGATTTTATCCTTGAACTTCCCGGTTAATTGAGAAACAACGCCTTTACTAACCGCTTCTTTTGCCTTTCGAATTAACACATACACCGAAGTAACCGTTTCTAAACAACCACGTTTGCCGCAAATACACAAGTCACCGTCTTCAACAAACTTGGTGTGCGAAAGCTCTCCTGCAAAACCGGTAGCTCCGTCATAAAGATTCCCTTCGAATATCATTCCTAAGCCAAGCCCCCAGTTCCAGTTTATAATCATGGC
>JAUVDE010000450.1 GCA_030595485.1 Draconibacterium sp. | reverse complement strand
AGTTATACAGTTTTATTTTTATTAATTAATACCCAAAAATATAGCACTTTGAAGTAGGCTGTATTCACCCCTTTTCAAAATCTCCAATTATGATTAAAACAACACACGGAACAAAAACGGAACGAATTCATGCATTGGATTCGTTGCGTGCTATAATGATGTTATTAGGTTTGGTTTTACATACCGTTATAACTTATGGAAAACAAGATTATATAAGTGCCTGGACGTTGAAAGATCCTCAGTCAACCAGCTTAATTATGGATTATGTGGTTTTTGTAATTCACAATTTCCGAATGCCGATATTTTTTGTTGTTGCTGGTTTTTTTGGAGCTTTATTATTTTTTGAACGAGGCCCCAAAAGAATGTTTGTAAACAGGGTTGTACGAATTTTATTCCCGTTGGCAGTTTTTATAGTGATTTTAAGCCCAACAATAACTTTTGCATTCATCTATTCAGGTGCCGCATTTGCTGGAGCAGAGAATCCCTTGGTTCTTGCATTAGCACCTTTTGCGAATATTAAAAGCTTTATACCACCCCGCACTTTTCATTTGTGGTTTTTGTATTATTTGTTTTTGATTTCATTGGTTTCATTTGGTTTTGGATTTATATTTGAGAATATACCACGTTTTACAAATTGGTCGACAAAGCTTTTCAACCGAATTATTTACCAACCGGTATCGAAGATTGTCGTTTTCACAGGTTTTACAATTATCCTTCTTTTTATTATGAATTCAACCTGGGTGGCGACCTCCACAAGTTGGGTGCCCGATTGGAAAACATTTCTATTTTATTTTTTCTTTTATGGTTTTGGATGGGTTTTATTTAAATCAAAAACACACCTCGATTCTTTTTTACGCTTCGATTGGTTCTTCACGTGTGCAGCTATTGTTGTAATTACAGTTGAATTTTTTATGAACTCGGCTTTAAGTTTCGAAATGAAAATATTACTAAATTCCTTGTCGGTGTGGTTATTTATTTTTGGAATAACCGGCTTGTTTATACGCTACGGTAGCCAACATTCGCACCTAATGCGCTATAATTCCGATTCTTCGTATTGGATCTACTTAATTCACTTAACTGTTGTTGCTCTAATTCCCGGATTAATCGCCAATTGGCAGGCTTCCGCATTGGTAAAGTTCTTATTTGTATTTCTTTTATCCTCCTTTATTTGCGTGCTTACATATCATTATTTTGTACGCTCTACTTTTATAGGCAAATTTCTGAACGGAAGAAAATACTCGCGAAATATCCATGCCAAACTGAAACCAGAGAGAGTACGGTAAATATAGAATGTCTTCTCGTTTGTTTGAGTTAAAGATTAAACCTTGTTAAAAAGAAAAGCTTAATGATGCCGTATTCAGTTTTACTTTTAAATTTGTATGGATTATAACGTTTTATAAAAATGAGAATTGAATACGATATTAAACTTGGATTTAAAGATGTAATGTTTCGACCAAAACGTTCGACGCTAAAAAGCCGTTCGTTGGTGAGTTTAGAGCGAAGTTTCAAGTTTATGCATAGCGACACTAAATGGACTGGAATACCAATAATGGCTGCCAATATGGATACCGTTGGAACTTTTGAAATGGCTCTGGCTTTGCAAAATCACCAGTTGTTCACCGCCTTGCATAAGCATTATACTCTTGAGCAATGGAACCAGTTTTTAGCAGCTGCACCCAAAGGAATTGAAAATAATATTGCGGTAAGTACTGGAACCGGCCCCAAAGATACCGAGAAAGTAGATGAGGTTTTTAAACAAAATCCACATTTGAAATTTTTGTGTATTGATGTGGCAAATGGATATTCGGAACACTTTGTAGAATACGTAAACGAAGCTAGAAATCGTTTTCCGGATAAGGTAATTATTGCAGGTAACGTTGTTACAGGCGAAATGGTTGAAGAACTATTATTGGCCGGTGCCGATATTGTTAAAGTAGGAATTGGACCGGGATCGGTTTGTACTACTCGTGTGAAAACCGGTGTTGGTTACCCGCAACTTTCGGCAGTTATTGAATGTGCCGATGCAGCGCACGGATTAGGCGGACAAATTGTAAGCGATGGTGGTTGTGCCATTCCGGGCGATGTGTCGAAAGCTTTTGGAGGTGGAGCTGATTTTGTAATGCTAGGCGGAATGTTGGCAGGGCACAACGAAAGTGGTGGCGAGACCATTGAGCGTGATGGTAAAAAATACCGTCAGTTTTATGGAATGAGTTCGTCAACTGCAATGGATAAACATGTTGGCGGTGTGGCTAATTACCGTGCTAGCGAAGGAAAGACAGTTGAAGTTCCTTATCGTGGGACAGTTGAAAATACCGTACTTGATATTTTGGGTGGAATAAGAAGTACTTGTACTTATGTGGGGGCGTCAGCTTTAAAAGAGCTTACAAAGCGAACTACCTTTATTCGGGTTGAAGAACAAGAAAATAGAATTTATACCAGATAGAATATTATTATAAAAAGCAAAGCCGTTAAATTAATTTTTAGCGGCTTTGCTTTTGTGCTTAGAATTTGGTGAGAAAGCAGGTGATGCGGTTTCCGAACCGGATTTTTTCTAATCAGTGGATTGGAATCCGCTGCACCCAGTCAGTTAATTTTGCCTCAAAAATTCAGCTCTATTTGTATTTGTAATAATCTTTGGGAGCTACGTTTTGCTAAAGAATAATTCTCTTTCTGTGTTAGTTGAAGTATCAGGTTTGATTAAACTACCAAGCAC
>JAUVDE010000263.1 GCA_030595485.1 Draconibacterium sp. | reverse complement strand
ACGCAACAAAAAAGTAAACGGTAAAGAATTAAATGGTAAAGTTTGGCAAAACTATCCTGAGGTAATTGAGAAACAATTTGAGTTAATATAGAAATCCCGTGATACAATATTTGTACCCAGCAGCCGTGTCGGACAACTGTACAAATTGAGCTATTCCTAAGAGATTTAACTTCGTAACTTTTGTTTTTATTGTGGTTCGTAAACGAAAATCCGCGCTCCCGTACGATTTTGTCGCGTGGTTTTTAAACTATAACTTTAGCAGAACGGGGACCAATAGTGCACCATCAGGGGATTTTATTAAGAAAATTAAACTTCATAACTAACATATAAATATTAATACAATGAAAAAATTACACATTAAAAGAATCAAATTGAATTTCGATGAAACGGACTCAGTTGAAGTTAATTTTATTGAATCAATCAAAAAAGAGAAAGAATTATTGAAGTCCAAGTATCCTGAAAATAAAATCTATGAGTTTAAGGATATGCATATAATTACAGATACTCATTTAGTATTAGTGTTTAAGATTATGGAAGCTCAACGTGCGCTTATTACAAAATAGATTAATTTATTCCATTTGGTCAATTGGTACTTTGTAGTATTAAATAGAAAGTATTTTCCATTTATAGATATAAATAGCCCCGGCTGGCTCAGTTTGTAATCTGTGCCCCAACCAAAAGGGATGGAAATTGTTTTTTGAAGTAGCTTAAATAAAATTAACAAGTATTGTTTTCAACAATAACACGGCTTGCAAATCCGCACTAGCAGTGAAATAAAAAATAAATGATTATGCAAGGATTTTTTGATGATGATGGAAATGAATTAAATCCTGATTTATATCCGAAACCTCAGTTGTGTTTATCATGCAAAAAGGACGAGGATTCTAATGAGGAGATTTTATGTGGTTTAACTCGATTAGACCAAGCCGGAGAGTCCGATTTTAAATGTTTTGCGTACGAAAATAAGTATAAGTAGAGCAGCTAACCGCCACTCTTGCTCCCGCACGATTTTATCGCATGGTTTTACACTATAGAAACAGCGTGGGGATTTACAACCAGAACAATAGCTATTATCATTATCTCAATTAAACTAATTCTCTACATTTGTGCTTCAAAATTTAAAGTTATGAAAAGCATGAAACTCACTTTAATTATTCTTGTATCGATATTACTTGGGGCATGCCAGTTTCAATCGCAAAAAGCCGTAGAGAATACTTTACAAACTTACTTTAAATATACGGAGAATAGAGAAATATTAATTAGTGCTCATCGTGGAGGAAAAGGTTATGCGGGCTATCCCGAAAATTGTTTAGAAACAATGCAGTACATTAAAAAGCACATTCCCACTGCAATATTTGAAATTGATGTGGCAAAAAGTAAAGATGGTATTTTACTCCTTATGCACGATTATTCGCTTGAGAGAACAACAACCGGTTTTGGCAAGGTTGAGCAAAATAACTGGGACCAAATGTCTCAACTCAAGCTTAAAGATGATTTTGACTCTATTGTCGATTTTAAAATCTCCTTATTTAAGGATGTATTGGACTGGGCAAAAAAAGAAAACGCCATCCTAACCGTTGACATTAAAAGAAGTGTTGATCCTGAAATGGTGCTTCATTTTATAGAAGAAAACGATGCCCTTCAGCAATCGGTTATTATTACCTATTCAATTGAAACAGCACAAAAGCTCTACAAATTAAATCCCGAAGTAGTACTTTCTGTTAGTATTAGGAATATGGAAGAGTTTGACAGAGCAGCTAATTCTGGTATCCCTTGGGAAAACATGGTGGCCTTTACAGGAACAATGGAATCAGCTCCATTGTTATATGCCAAATTACATCAAAAAGGAGTTATGTGTATGTTGGGTACTTTGGGTAATCTCGACAAAAAAGCCGCTACAAAAGGTGATCATCTTTATAGAGAATGGGCTAAACTAGGAATTGATATTTTTGCCACTGATAGAGCACTGGAAGTACAAAAAGCTCTTCCAATTCATCACAAATAGTAGTAGGCTGAGTTCGACTTAAAATAATATCAAGCGGTAATAAGTATGAACTTGCAACAAAAAACGAAATACATCACCAGCACATTAAAAATTGAAAACTAAAGCACTAGTTGGCCCGGCTAAATAAACTTTTAATTTTAAACTTTCATCTTTAAATCGATCGTTGTAGTTTACATACCAGGCATTCCAACCCATTTTAAACGATAGTAAATTACTAATGCGGTAAAACAAGTTTAGGTTTAGCATGTACGAGAATTTATCATCGATACCAAAGCTTCCCATGTCGGTTTGCACCACAAATTTCCAGTAATTAAAAACCAATTCGTTTCGTACACCTACTACAGGTTCAACCCATAATGGATCTATTTTCAGCGTTCGACTAATTCTATCAAGATCGGAAGTCAGCTTAAAATTCTGAACTCTTATTCCTCCATATCCATGCAAATTGTACTTCGCCTTATTTTTAAAAAGCGAATGTTCATACAACTGGTAACCTGCGTAAAGTCGTGATAAATCGGAATGAACGTTTGCACTTACTAATTCCTTATTGTTATATCGAAATTTTAAACTGGTACCAACTGTCCCCGAGAACAAGTCAAACTCACTGTAAAATTTTTTATTGGTATAAGATACTCTGGTTACAAAAAAGTAATTTAAATCCAAACCCGTTTTAAAAAGCCGTTTAAAACCATGGCCAAAACTTGGTTTTTCAATGGGGTTCTCAGGTGTAAGATCATTTCCATCTTCTCCCTCCAACGCTACATCTCCATAGGCAAATTCCCCTCGAAACCCGGGAATCCAAACCGGAATTTCAATGGCCCAATGTCTGGTTTCTGTTAAAAAGCTCTGCTTCTTTTTTTTGCCTGGCTCCGGGATAGTATCCTGAGCACTTAGAGTTTGGGGTACTATGAAACAGAGGATAAAAAATATAAAAACTCTAATCTTCATTTCAATCTTATTGAATATAAATATTCGCTCAAAATTAGAATTTTAAAACCATTCTACAATGGTATTTAAATAGTCGGGGCTATTCAATAACTTTTTTTCGTAATCTCCTTCTTAATCACCAGGCGAATTTGCTCGTTCTTCTTTAGCATCATTCTAAATTAAACCCACCACTAACATCCTGTTTCCATATTTTGTAAATTAGCCATAGTTCATAAACCAAAAACAACCGCATAATGATTTCAAAAAAAATTACGGTACTATTTACACTAATGGCACCTCTTTTTGTATCTGCACAATTCTTTAAAGTATATCCGTACATGACTCCCGAAGCCGGTGAAAAAGAGCTAGTTTACTGGTTTAGCGCAGTTTCTTCAGACCACTCTTATTCGTGGTTTGGCGAACAAGTAAGCCGCGATGGTTTAACCGCCCATTCAATGGAATTAGAATACGGATTAAGTAACAAATGGACCGCAGGTTTATACCTCGATTTCGAGCAACCCAAAGGTCAGGATTTGAAATACATTAAAACAAAAGCTTTGATGTTTCATGGGCGATTTTGGGAAAAAGGAGAACGCCCCATCGACCTTGGACTTTATGTCGAATATATTCTTCCGAGGAAAAGCTACAAGAACAAAGAGCAAATTGAAATAAAGGTAATTATGGAGAAAGACTATGGTTTTAACACCTTTGTTCTAAATCCAACTTTTGAAAAAAACGTTGCCGGCCCCGACATTGACGAGGGTATTGAATTTGCACTAAACGGTGGTTGGTATTTGAAGAAATGGCCAAGAGTTCAGCCCGCCATCGAATTCTATACCAAATGGGGCGAGCTGGCAGAAATGTCACCTTTTGATGAATCAAAAACTTATCTATTTCCAGCCGTTGACATTATCATGGGAAGGCATGGTCGATTTATATGGCATACCGGAGCAGGTTTTGGACTTACCAACCCGGCTGACAATTTTGTGTTTAAATCAATTCTTTCAATTGGCTTCTTTTAAACGAGTAGCGAGAATTAAGTAATGAGAAAAAATAAGAAAATGAAAAAATTTACAACATATATTTTAATGATGTTGATTGCCGGAATGACAATTGCTCAAACAAAAACAGAACTAAAAGAACAAGCAAAAAATCAATTTAAACCCTATAATTTTTTCGAAGATCCGAAGGTTTGCGAAGGCTGCCACGTCGAGAAATTTGAACGTTGGAATGTATCGCAACACTCCAAAGGTTTTACTGGCGATTTCTTCCAAAAGCAATTATACGACATTGTTATAGCTTCCGAGTCGTTTGCTCCCGAAGTGGCAAATGCAAAAGACGATTGTATTGGCTGCCACTCGCCAAGTGCATTTTTAGCCGGTGACAAAATCCCTTCACAAACCTTAAATCCCGATAATCATTGGAAACGAGGAACGGGTGAGAAATCGATGGCTGACCGTGGTGTTTTTTGCGACTTTTGCCATACTGTTTCGCATTTCGAAAATAGGCCACCTTTTAATCACGATTATGTTTCGGCAGCTACCGAAGCCGTTGACACCAAATTTGGCGATTTGGAATTTCCATGGTCGCCACACCACGAAACTGCCACTTCCGAAATTTATGAAGATCCGAACATGTGCTCATCGTGCCATAACGAATTAAATCCCTACAACATTTGGGTAAAAGCTACTTTTACTGAATATGAAGCAAGTGTTTTTCCAAGCAAGGGTGTTATTTGTCAAACATGCCATTTACAACCTATGGGCGGAAAACCGGCAAAAATGGGTATTCCTCGTCCGGTAAATTCCGATCACTGGTTTGGTGGAGGCGTTTCGGGATTTGTTGAAGGTGCTGCTCGTGTTGAAATAAAACTGGCAACTAAAGAATTGGCAGCAGGCTCGACTGTAGACTTTACAGTTGACGTTCAGGCGGTGGCAACAGGTCATAAATTTCCAACCGGCTCAACCGAAGAACGCGATGTGTGGTTACGCCTTTCCCTGGTTAACCAAGCCGGAAATGAATTATTGCATATTCCGATTCCAAAAAATTCAAACGACCCCAACGATAACTATTTTATTACCAGCAACGAAAAAGTAGCTTATCCGTCGCATAGCAAACTTTCGGAGCCGTTTGAACGTGATGCACTTCCGGAAGGTGACCGCCTTTACCACAGTGCGTTTTTAGATAGCGAAGGTGAATTTACATATGCCCAATGGTTTTGTGTGGAAGAAATTGAAAACCGATTAAATCCGCTTGAAATTCGCAGAGAGAATTATTCGTTTACAGTTCCAACAAATATGGAAGGTGAAGTTTATTTGCAAGCGAAATTAAATTACCGTAGAATGCCCGATTCATTTGCCGATTATTTGGAAATTGACCGACGACCGGTAATTCAGGTGGCGAAAGATTTGAGGAAGATAAAAATCAATTAAGAAAT
>JAUVDE010000024.1 GCA_030595485.1 Draconibacterium sp. | reverse complement strand
TTTTCTTCATCCTTCTCTTTTCATTGGGCAATTTAGCCTTTTCTCTTCCTGTTAAAGAAATAAAAAAATGTACTTTGTAACAATCTTCTGTTAACAAGGTATGCAAAGAACGTTGTTAAGTTGGTATTATTTTAATATTCCATCTATTTTTTGAACATATTTCAACCAAAATTGCGGAATCTCATCGTTACTCGCGCTAATGTAATCGCTTTCGGCACATGCCACGTAATTTATTTCATTGTTTATCGAATTAACTTCAATCCACCATTGCTTGGTCTCATCATTTCGATGAAAAGTAAGTGGCATATTCAAATCGCTTATTTCAACTTTAAACACCGAAAACCCATTTTCGCCTCCTGGCTTCAAATGGCTTCGCTTTAAAAACCCTTCAATAAAATACCAAACAACTTGCGCTGCCAATTGAATAGAAATGCTTGAATTGTCAACTTCTTCGTTCAAACCAAACAAACCAAAAACATTTAGTCGACTACTTAACCCGGCGTACATGGCCAACTGACAAGCCTCTTCACTTCGTATTCCGTTAGGTAACAATTTAGGTCCAGGTGCATCAGAGTATTTTAAAGCGTTAAAATCGAACGACAAAAAATCACTATTTCTGAAAACTGGTTCAGCCAAAAGCAAATCTTCGCGTAAACACCCTAATCGTATATGCGAGCTTAAGCCTTTTGTTTTTGCCAGATATTCGTTTGCCACATAATGACTTTGGTAGCCTAGTAAACTAAACTGAAAAAGATCGGGTAGGTTTGAAAATATCCTTGAAAGGTAATTTCCTGAACTAAAAGTTTCTTTTCCTTTTTTGACATCAAGAAAAGCATCGATGCTACAAAATGAGAAATATTTGTTGTTTCGATATGCCTGGCAAATACCATAACTAAAATCCTGACTTCCTCCTAAAACGATAGTTACCACTTCCAGCTCATTCAAATAATCAACCACATCGCGCAAAGCCAGGTAATTCCCTTTTGGACTGCTGGCCTTTTTCAGGTCTCCAAAATCGATAATATTTACTTTGCCCTGACCGGCAAGTTGATATAATTCTTTTCGAATTAGATTTGGAACATTTGAATTATTACAATCGCTTTCTTGTGTTTCAAAAGGCACACCAACAATTGCAATCTCAACATTTTTCACCTTGCCTTCGCGTAGTTTTAATGTTTGTTTTTCGATGGTTGCCCCCAAAGAAAATCGCCAGTTAAAAGATATCTCTTTTGCAAATTCAGCGAAATTAACGGCATCGAAATAGTGGTGTAGGTTCATTTTGTTTTTTGCCTAAAAATAAAGGCAAATAATTTAATCATCTGCCTTTATGCTTTATTTTTTTCTACCTCGTTTTGCTTTTGGCGCCGGAGCTTCTTTGATAATCTTCATACAATCCTCAAACGACAAGTCTTTGGCTTCAACTTTTATAGTTTTCGGAATCTTAACATTTGCCTTTCCGTGTTTAATATACGGCCCCCAACGTCCGTTCAAAATTCGCACTTCAGCATCTTCCTCAAACACCCTTATAACTGCCAATCTATCTTTTTCGCGCTTAGCCTCAATCAACTCAATCGCTTTTTCGCCCGATACGGTATAAGGGTCATCCTCTTTCCCGAGCGAAACAAATTTATTGTCGTGACGAATATAAGGGCCAAAACGCCCAATAGCAACGGTTACTTTTTTATCCTCATACTCACCAACTTCGCGTGGAAGTCTAAACAGTTCTAATGCTTCTTCCAAAGTAATTGTTTCAATGTGCTGACCAGCACGTAAACTAGAAAACTGTGGCTTCTCAGCACCTTCTTCGGTCGAAGTTTCGCCAATTTGAGCCAATGGACCATAACGACCCACTTTTGCGGAAACCTGTTTCCCTGATTTTGGATCAACACCTAAAATACGCTCACCATTCGAACGTTCGGCATTATCTAATGCATGCTGCACTCTTCCATGAAACGGCTGATAGAATTTATCAATCATTTCATTCCAAACCTTATTTCCGTCGGCAATGTCATCAAATTCTTTTTCAACACTCGCAGTAAAGTTGTAATCCATAATCTGGTCGAAATTATCTACCAGAAAATCGTTTACAACAATACCAATATCTGTTGGGAAAAGTTTATTCTTTTCAGCGCCAGTGATTTCGGTTTTCACTTCCTCTTTTATTTCTCCCAACTCCAAAGTAAGCACCGTGTATTTACGTTCAACACCTGGGCGCTCTTCTTTTACCACATAGTTTCTGTTCTGAACTGTAGTAATTGTTGGAGCATAAGTTGATGGACGACCAATACCTAGTTCCTCCAAACGTTTCACTAATGAAGCCTCGGTAAAACGTGCCGGACGTTGTGTAAAACGCTCGGTTGAAATTATCGAAGTCATTTCCAGTTTATCGTTTACATGCAGTGGTGGAATAAGGCCTTGCCCACTTCCAGGTACTTGTGCATTCCCATTGCCACCATTCTCGTCATCGGTTGACTCAATATATACTTTTAAAAAACCGTCGAAAACAATAACTTCTCCGGTTGCTTGAAAATTCTGGTCTGCTGTAGAAACGTTAATCGTAACATTTGTGCGTTCCAAAATGGCATCGGCCATTTGCGATGCAATCGTACGTTTCCATATTAATTCGTAAAGACGCTGCTCTTGCGGCGATCCGTCAACCGTTTCATTTTCCATGTAGGTTGGACGAATGGCTTCGTGAGCTTCCTGCGCACCTTTAGCTTTGGTTTTAAATTTTCGAATTTTCACATACTTCTCGCCATGTAAATCTTCAATTTTTTGTTTCGAAGTATTTAAAGCTAGTTTCGATAGGTTTACCGAATCGGTACGCATGTAGGTTATTTTACCTGCTTCGTACAAACGCTGAGCGACTGCCATGGTTTGCGAAACCGAGAATCCCATTTTTCGACTGGCCTCTTGTTGCAACGTTGAAGTTGTAAAAGGCATTGCCGGCGTTCTTTTTCCAGGCTTTTTAACAATATCGCTTATGGTAAACTCAGCATCTTTACACTTTTCAAGAAAAGCATTTGCTTCGTCACGCGTTTTAAATCGTTTAGATACCTCTGCTTTTAACTCGGTATCATTTCCATTTGCATCGGAAACTAAAAAATAACCATTCACCCTAAATGATGAAACACTGGTAAAATTTCTGATTTCGCGTTCACGTTCAACAATTAATCGAACAGTTACTGACTGTACACGTCCTGCTGAAAGCGATGGTTTCACTTTTTTCCAAAGCACAGGCGAAACCTCGAAACCTACAATTCGATCCAAAACGCGGCGTGCTTGCTGCGCATCTACCAGATTTTGATCGATCTCTCGTGGATTCTTTACCGCCTCAGTTATTGCTTCCTTTGTAATTTCATGAAAAACAATACGTTTTGTATTCTCTTCTTTTAGCTTTAACACCTCTTTTAAGTGCCATGCAATAGCCTCTCCCTCGCGATCCTCATCAGATGCGAGCCATACAGTCTTAGCAGTCTTAGCTAATTTCTTTAGTTCCGTTACAATCTTTTTCTTGTCAGGAGAAACAATGTATTTGGGTGTGTAATTCTTCTCTAAATCAATTCCGAAATCCTTCTTTTCAAGGTCTCTAATGTGCCCCATGCTTGAGGTAACAACAAAACCATCTCCAAGGAATTTCTCAATCGTTTTTGCCTTTGCAGGCGACTCGACAATAACCAGGTTTTCGTGCATACGCTTTCTAATCTGTTCTGAAAATTTGTGCAAATTAAAGAAAATGAATCGCTAAGTTCAAAATTTATTGAGCTATTTTTTATTTCTAATAAATTGAAAATGATGAATTTATTTTAAAAAAAACAAAATATTATCCCTTTTCGAGGCGTTAAAACAATTGCTACGAAGGTAGAATCATATATATTTGCAGTCCTATTAAAATCCACAAAGTTCATGACCGAAAAAAATTCGTCTTATAAAAAATACATCATCTGGTTTTGGTCGATTGTATTGATTTCCATTGGTTCCGGCATTCTTTTCTTTTTTCTGATTGCACAAGGAAAGCTTGGTTTTATGCCCAGTTTCGAAGAGCTAGAAAACCCCAAGAACATTCTTGCTTCAGAAATATATTTCGAAGATGGCGTAGGCCTCGATAAATATTTTATTCGTGAAAACAGAACTTTTGTGGGCTACCAAAATTTACCTCCACATTTAATAGATGCCTTAATTGCAACCGAGGATGTGCGCTTTTACGACCATTCGGGAATCGACTTGCGTGGATTAGCTCGTGTTTTTAAAGGAATTGCAACTGGCGATGCTAGTTCGGGTGGAGGAAGTACACTTAGTCAGCAGCTTGCAAAAATGCTTTTCCCACGAGAAAGAAACACAGGTAGTATTGAATTGGTGCTTCGGAAATTTAAAGAATGGGTAATTGCCATTAAACTTGAACGCAGTTATACCAAAGAGGAAATAATTTTGATGTATTTAAATAAATACGACTATTTAAATAATGCCGTAGGAATTAAATCGGCTGCCAACGTTTATTTTAACATTCCTCCCGATTCGCTATCTCTTGCTCAATCAGCTATGCTGGTTGGAATGGCAAAAAATTCGTCATTATACAACCCAATTCGTCGTCCAGAATTGGTGACAAAAAGAAGAAATGTAGTGCTTAACCAAATGGAGAAGTATGGCTATATTACTCCTGCAGAAAAAGATACAGCCAAACAGTTACCGCTTGAACTGGAATACAAAAAGGTAGATTACAAACTGGGACCAGCTCCGTATTTCCGTGAATACTTACGATTGACATTGACTTCGAAAAAACCGGAACGCCAAAATTATGCTTCGTGGCAAGGACAAAAGTATATCGAAGATGTTGAAGAATGGAAAAACAATCCGTTGTTTGGCTGGTGTAACAAAAACAAAAAACCTAATGGCGAGAATTATAATATTTATACCGACGGTTTAAAAATATACACTACACTCGACTCGAGAATGCAGCGATATGCCAATGAAGCTGTAGAACAGCATTTACGTTACGATCTTCAACCTCTTTTCGACGGCAGCATGACGGAGATGAAAAATCCACCTTTTGCTGATAACATGAGTGACGAAGATGTGGAAACCTTACTAAACCGTGAGATAAGGAAAAGCGAGCGATACCGCGTAATGAATCTGGCAGGAAAAAGCTTTGCAGAAATAAAACAACGTTTTAACGAACCGTCAAAAATGACTGTTTTTGAATGGAAAGGCGAAGTTGTTGACACGGTAATGACTCCGCTTGATTCTGTAAAACACTATTTACGCCATTTCCGTTCGTCGTTTATGGCAATGGATACCGAAAGTGGTAAAGTAAGAGCATACGTTGGTGGACCAAACTACAAACACTTTATGTACGACATGGTAAAAGGCGGAAAACGCCAGGTGGGCTCAACTGTAAAACCTTTCCTTTATACGCTGGCTATGCAAAACGGATTAACTCCTTGCACAAAAGTTCCATATGTAAGTCAGCAGTTTCAACAGTGGGATGGCAGTATTTACGAGCCCAAAGATGCGGATGTAGATCCGGAAATGGATGGAAAAATGGTTACGTTAAAATGGGGACTTGCCAACTCAAAAAACCGCATTTCGGCCTGGGTATTAAAACAATATAACCCGCAGGCCGTGGTTGAAGTAATGAAACGTTTGGGTATTTACAGCCCGGTAGAACCTGTAAACTCGATGTTTTTAGGTGTTGCCGATGTTACCCTTTACGAAATGGTAGGCGCATTTAATACTTATGCCAATTTAGGAGTTTACACCAAACCTTATTTTGTAACAAAAATTGAAGACCGACACGGAAACGTAATTGCACGTTTTCATCCTGAAAGACATGAAGCTATTGACGAAGAAACGGCCTATTTAATGCTAAATTTATTGGAAGGTGTAATTAACGAGGGTACGGGAATTCGCATACGTGGTTCAAATCTTTGGCGTGAAAGAGTAACAGAAGAGTACGGGCAATTTACCATGCCAATTGCCGGAAAAACAGGAACCACACAAAACCATTCCGATGGTTGGTTTATGGGAGTAACTCCGAAATTAACTGCCGGTGTTTGGACCGGCGCCGACCTACGAAGTATTCACTTTAAAGGAATTTCTGCCGGACAGGGAGCAAACATGGCACTACCCATTTGGGGCTACTTTTACAAAAAAGTTCTGGCCGACGAATCGATTGGTTTCAAAGAAGAAGAAATGGAATTTAAAAAACCGCTCAACTTCAATATTAACTTGAATTGTGATGAGTTGGAGAGAAAAGAAGCTACTCCTGAAGATTTCGAGGATTTCTTTTAGAATAGGAGCTAGAAGAAAGAAGTTAGGAGTTAGAAGAAAGATTCCATCCTTATTTATTTCAAACATAAGGATGGGTTCTTTTTTAATAGGCATGTCATCATTAAATACAAGTGACATCATTTTTTCGTCATGCTGAATTCATTTCAGCATCTCAACAAACGCCCCTGAAACAAGTTCAGGGTGACGGCCCGTACTAAAACCCGTTCACCCGAATCTTTTCAAACTGAAGTTCATCATAGGCTTTTCCTTTGCGACTTGCTTCTGGATATCCAATAGTAATTATACTCAGCACCTTAAAATGTCCCGGAATGCCTAACAACTTTTGAATGTATTGTTCGGCAGAAACTTCATCAGATTTCATTCGCTTTCGTACCTGAATCCAGCAACTTCCCAAACCAAGTGATTCTGCCGTTAATAAAAAAGGATGTCATCTTTTTAAAAGATGACATCCTTTCAGAAATCCGGTATTTTATTAAATCTTAGTTTAATCCACTTCTTTCCAATAAAGCATCAACCCTTGGTTCTTGCCCACGGAAACGTTTGTATAAAATCATTGGGTGTTCGGTACCACCTTTTTCCAATACATTTTCGCGGAATGAAGCTGCCACTTCTTTGCTGAATAAACCTTTTTCTTTGAAAACGCTAAATGCATCGGCATCTAAAACTTCGGCCCATTTGTAGCCGTAATAACCTGCGGCATAACCACCTGCAAACAAGTGACCAAACTGCGTACTCATACAAACCTCATCAATTTCAGGGAAGATTTGCACTTTTTTCCAGGCCTTTTCTTCAAACTCTTTTACACTCCCATTAAATGGTTTTTCAAGGGTGTGCCAAGCCATATCCATGTAAGCAAAACTCAACTGACGAATTGAAGCATAACCGGCCAAGTAGTTTTGCGAAGCCACAATTTTTTCAACCAACTCAGCAGGAATTATTTCGCCTGTTTCGTAGTGTAAGGCAAAACGATCGAGGAAGTCTTTTTCAACCGCCCAGTTTTCCATAATTTGCGAAGGAAGCTCAACAAAATCGCGGTAAACGCTTGTTCCCGACAAACTTGAATAAGTTGAATTGGCCAACATTCCGTGCAAGGCATGACCAAATTCGTGCAAGAAAGTTTCCACTTCGCTAAAAGTTAAAAGTGCCGGTTTGGTCTCCGTTGGTTTCGTGAAATTCATAACAATAGTTACGTGCGGACGCGAATCAACACCATTTTCAATCCACTGACCTTTAAAATCGTTCATCCATGCACCACCACGTTTACTGGCTCGTGGGTGAAAGTCGGTGTAAAATACCGAAAGAAAAGTACCGTCGGCATCAAAAACCTCGTAAGCTCTTACTTCTTCGTTGTATACCGGAATACTTTTGTTTTCCTTAAAAGTAATTCCATAGAGTTCGGTTGCCAGGCCAAAAATACCGCCAACCACATTGCTTAACTCAAAGTAAGGTTTAAGCATTTCATCGTTTAAGTCAAATTTTTCAACCTTAAGTTTTTCGCTATAATAGCTCCAATCCCAAGGCATAATTTCGTCTTTAAAACCACTTGTTTCAGCATACTTCTGAATCTCAGCTTTTTCGGCTAATGCAGCTTTGTACGATGCTTCATATAACTCGTCGAGCAAACCATAAACACCATCAGGATTCATTGCCATACGACGCTCTAAAACATAATCGCCATAGTTTTTATATCCTAAAAGTTTAGCCGTTTCCAAACGTAATTCAACAATACGTTTTACGTTGTCCTGATTATCGAATTCGTCGCCTTTAAACGATTTAGAACCATAAGCCAGGTACAATTCTTTACGCAATTCGCGATTGTCGGCATATTTTAAAACCGGAATATAACTAGGCATCGAAATATCAATTAACCAGCCCTCTTTGTCTTTTGCTTTTGCTCTTCCGGCAGCAGCTTCCAAAGCTCCTTCGGGCAAACCAGCTAATTTACTTTTATTGGAGATTAACAATTCGTAGCCATTGGTTTCTTTCAAAACATTCTCGCCAAAAGTTAAACTCAACTTCGAAAGCTCGGTGCTAATTTTGCGGAATTTATCTTTATCAGCATTCGAAAGATTTGCTCCCTGACGCACAAAACCCACATAACTATTTTCAAGTAAAGTACTTTGTTCTGCACTCAAATTCAACTTGTCTTTTTGGGCGTAAACCACTTTAATTTTTTCAAAAAGAACCGGGTCTAAGGAAATATCGTTTTGATATTTGGTTAATATTGGCGAAACTTCTTGTGCAATTTTCTGCAATTCATCGTTGGTTTCCGAGCTCATCAGATTAAAAAAGATTCCTGCTGTTCTTGAAAGCAATTTTCCTGTTCGGTCCAGCGCAACAACCGTATTTTCAAAAGTTGGTGCCTCGGTATTTGTTTTAATGGCCTCAACTTCGGCTTCTCCTTGTTTTATAGCCTCAGTAAAAGCCGGTAAAAAATGTTCGTTTTCAATTTTATTAAAAGGTGCCGCATCGTGTGGCGTATTAAAATCACCAAGAAGCGGATTATTTTGTGCGTTTACCATCCCTAAATTCATTAAAATAATTACTACTAGTATATACAAACTCTTCATTTTATCACAATTTTAAAACCTGAAATAGTATCACTTCAGACTCATTAATTACAAAATACATTTTAGATTGTTCAGAAAAACAAACGACATTGTATAGAAACATCTACATCATTGACATTTGATATAGAGCTTGTCTAAAGTTAAAATGAGAATCTGCGAGCAACATCTTGATTCCATTGGACTTCAGCTAATTTTTCTTCCGTAACTATGGTAGTGCAATAAAAACCGAGCTTCGCCACTGAAATCAATATGTTACTCTCGAAAATCCCCTTTAACTTTAGACAAGCTCATAGTGCCCAATAACTAAAATTCTATTTTTTAAGATCAAAACTCCGGGTTATTTTTTCTTTTTCTTCTTTTCAACCGACCAGCCAAATTTTCCAACTTTATCACCCATACCAAAATAATGGCCATGGCTGTAGACTAAGGGATTGGCTTTTGAAAAACTAAAGGCGTCGTTCTCATTTAAGTAGGTTTCATCAACCGAAACACCAACAACTTCAGAAATAAACATGTGGTGTGAACCCAATTCAACAATGTCTTTTACGCGGCATTCGATATTTACCGGCGACTCGGCAATAATAGGTGCTTTTACATATTTAGCCTCGGCCGGAGTTAAGTTCATTTCTTTCCACTTGTCGTATTTTTTACCCGAGCGGCACCCGCACCAATCGGTAGCTTTTGCCAGTTTCTCGGTGGTAAGATTTATTACATATTCACCGGTGCGTTTAATAATATCGTACGAATGGCGCCCCGGACGAACAGAAATGTAACACATTGGCGGATCGCTGTTGATGGTGCCTGTCCATGCAATGGTTATGATATTGTATTCTTCAGGATTTTCGCCACAACTTACCATTACCGCCGGAAGCGGATAAATAATCGTTCCGGGTTTCCAATATTTTCTTCCCATTATTTCTGATTTTATTGATTGCCTGCTCAAAGATAAAAAATGCTTTGAAAGTGTGCAGCTTATACGACAACTTCGAAAATTTGCGCAACCATTCTTACAGTTGAACTGTCATATAATAAAACAACATAGAATGACCCGACTTTTAAAAGCAACATTTTTGGGACTTTCCTTACTCCTTGCATTTTCGTGTTCAGATGAAGAGGACAAGCTGGAAACGGACTATACTTATGTTATTGAATTTGGCACCGAATGTGGCTGGTGTGCCGGAACAACAACCATTTCGGTTACGAAAGGAGAAATTGAATACACACGTATAATTCCTTGTGGAGATGATAAGGGAACGATTGTTAAAACCAATAGCTTTGACGATAAAAAATGGGAAGAGCTAATAACAGATTTTGACACAGACTATTTCGAGACACTTGAATACAATATTTGCAATGTTTGTGCCGATGGATGCGACGAGATCATTAAAGTGATTAGAAACGGCGACACACACCAAATCCGATACAATCCCTGTGAAGGAATTGAAGGTATTGAATCTCTTCAGGAAAAATTAAGAAAATATTTGGACGAGTTTAACGAGAACAACTAAAATTGAGGCAATCTTTAGTTTCGATACTTTATTTCAAAATTTCGTTAAATCAAAAAGCGATGCAGAATTCATATCTGCATCGCTTTTTGTTATTTTGTTTTTAGATTGATATTAATCTACAGGATCTTTCCAATCGCCATTTTCGCGAACCAATTGTTCCAGTTCTTCTACCGCATTTTCGTACGGAATATGACGCTTAACCGGCTTTAATCCTTTGTACAAGTTCACTTTGTTATTTCCTGCTCCCACAAAACCATAATCAACATCGCCCATCTCGCCCGGTCCGTTTACAACACAACCCATAATTCCAATTTTCAGGTGGTCGAGGTGTTTAAAATGTTCCTTAATATTTTTAGTGGTTTCGTGTAAATCGAATAGTGTACGACCACAACCCGGGCAAGAAATAAACTCGGTTTTAGAAACACGCATGCGACTGGCCTGCAGAATTCCAAAACTTAGGTCTTTTAACTCGGTAAACGTAATGTTTTCGTTGTCGTTCGAAAGACAAATTCCATCGCCATAACCATCGATTAACAGCCCGCCTAAATCAGCCGATGCTTTAATTTGAAGGTTATCTAAACGACTTTCGTCGTATGGACGATAAAGAATAACAGGTACTTTCCAAATGTGCGTTTCAAGTGCCATAAAAAAGGCACGTAATTCCGCCATTGGATTCTCATTGTAGCTTTCTAAAATCAGAACCGTTTTTCGAGTCTGTTTCAGTTTCATTATAATTTCAGGATGCAAGTCCATAAAACGGTCGAACTCCGCTTTTCCGGTACGAATAAATTTCATTCTCCCCCAACGTGTACTTTCAAAAAGATATTCTTCCAGCGTAATTACCGGATATTCTTCACCTTTGATGTCTAAAATTCTATTTCCCGACAAGAAATAATCAGGAATCAATTTTCCACGAATAGGAATCATTTCGCGCAAGCTACGTTCGCCCAAATCGGCTACAACAACCGGAAGCTGTTTTTCTCCCATATTTAACACCGGACGTGTATCGCGACGTTCGTACTCAAACGGATTGGTTTGAGCAATCATAGGCGCTGTAATGGGCTCGTGATCTTGGTAAGCTTTAAAATGATCGACCAATTTTTTTGCCACCGGAATTTCTTTAATTGGCTTTTCAGTTAAGGAAATACGCACGGTGTCACCAATTCCATCCGCTAACAATGCTCCAATTCCAACGGCCGATTTAATACGTCCGTCTTCGCCCTCACCAGCCTCGGTAACACCCAGGTGAATTGGAAACTTCATATCTTCCAAACGCATTTTAAAATTCAGCAAACGAGTCGTGTAAACCATAACACGCGTATTACTCGACTTTATAGAAACAATTACATCGTTGTAATTTTCTTTTTTACAAATTCTTAAGAACTCCAAAACCGACTCTGAAATTCCGGCAGGAGTATCGCCAAAACGACTCATTACTCTATCGGAAAGCGAACCATGATTGGCACCAATTCGAAGCGCGGTCTTTGTTTTTTTCAGAATTCGAAGAAAGGGAACAAACTGCTCTTCAATCTTTTCCAATTCTGTTTTATACTCTTCGTCGGTATAAACTTTATTTTTGAATTGCGCTCTTTTATCGTAAAAGTTCCCCGGATTAATACGAACTTTTGAAACATACTTAGCCGCAACTTCAGCTAATCTCGGGTTAAAATGAATGTCAGCAATTAAAGGCGTATTGTAGCCTCGCTCAACTAATTCTTTTTTAATTACTTTAAGGTTTTCAGCATCGCCCATTCCCTTTACGGTAACACGCACATAGTCTGCACCCTCTTTTACAACCCGAATTACTTGCTCAACCGTAGCTTCGGTATCTTGCGAGTCGGTATCGGTCATTGTTTGAATTCTAATTGGATTATTTCCTCCAATCGGAACACCCCCAATAACAACTTCAGTTGTATCTTGTCTTTCGTACTTCGTTAAATCCTTGATGTAGTTGAAATGCCGATCTTTCATTAATGAATCTGTTAAACTGAGCTGCAAATTTAAGCTAATGCATCAAAAATAAAAAGAATCAGCTACTTTTGTTTACATTATTCAGCAGGTATGACAGTAGAAACAAAAGAGGTAGTAAAATTGTTTGGAAAGCAGAAAGCACTTGATACTGTGAGCTTTTCAATAAAAAAAGGCGAATTAGTTGGTTTTTTGGGGCCTAACGGAGCGGGTAAATCAACCATGATGAAAATTATTACCGGCTATCTACCTCAAGATTCGGGCGAAGTTTATATTCACGGAAATAAAATTTCGCAAGCTAATTTAGACTATAAAAAAGAAATTGGCTACCTGCCCGAGCATAATCCACTTTACACCGACTTGTACGTAAAAGAATTTCTTGAAATTACCGCCGGATTTTACAAACTGAAAAACAAAAAACAGCGGGTTGCTGAAATGGTAGAATTAACCGGGCTTGGCTTAGAGCAGCACAAAAAAATACGGGCGCTGTCAAAAGGTTATCGCCAGCGGGTTGGCCTGGCACAAGCACTTATTCACGATCCATCCATTTTAATTTTAGATGAACCAACAAGCGGGCTCGACCCCAATCAACTGGAAGAAATAAGGGGTTTAATTCGTGACATAAGTAAGGAAAAAACGGTAATTCTTTCGTCGCATATTATGCAAGAAGTTGAAGCTATTTGTAACCGCGTTATTATTATTAACCGTGGCAAAATTGTTGCCGATGGCGGAATTGCAGAGGTTAAATCTGGCAGTCTAAATCGCAACCAGCTTGTTATTGCTGAATTTAGTTCGAGTGTAAAGGAAGAACAAATACATTCTATTTCGGGAGTAAAGAATGTAGTTTCAAATGATGGCTTTTGGGAAATAGAATCGGAAAACTCAGATGACATTCGTCCTGCTATTTTTGAATTTGCCGTTAATAACAAACTTACCTTACTAACACTTCAGGAAAAACAGCAAAGTCTGGAAAACGTTTTTCACGAGTTAACACAAGTGTAAATTTTAGTAGCAAGTTGAAAGTAATGAGCAAAAATCCTGAAATATCGCTTATACTCCCTTTTTACAATGCTGAAGATACTTTAGAAGCTGCTATAAAAAGTATTCTCAATCAGAGTTTAAATGATTTTGAAATCCTTTTAATCGATAACAATTCAACAGACAACAGCACCAACATTGCACAAAAACTGGCACTAACTGACTTGCGAATTCAGTTATTATTTGAGACTAAACAAGGCGTGGCAAATGCCATGAACTGCGGATTAAAAAAGGCGCGTGGCAAATTCCTTGCTCGCATGGATGCCGATGATATTGCACACCCAAACAGACTGGAAAAACAAGTCGCTTATTTAAAAAAAAATACCGAGATTGGTTTTGTTGGCTCCGAAGTGGAATATGTTCCGCACAATAAAAACACCGCGGGTTTCAGCCGTTTTGTCGACTGGGCAAATTCCTTTCATACTCCTGAAGAAATTGAGCTAAATCGTTTTATCGAAATTCCAATCGTTAACCCAACTATACTATTCCGACGCGAGCTTTTTGAAAAATACGGAGGCTGTTTTGATGGTGATTTCCCGGAAGACTACGAAATGCAGTTGCGCTATTTAAATGCCGGAGTAAAAATGGCAAAATTGCCCGAGCAACTTTTGGAATGGCACGACTATTCTTCCCGACTAACCCGCTGCGATGAACGCTATTCAACAGAAGCCTTTTTTAGAGTAAAAGCAAAATATTTTAACAGCTGGTCGGTAATAAACAATCCATTTCACCCAAATATTTGGGTTTGGGGAGCTGGACGGAAAACACGTCAGCGGGCAAAATTTTTGGAAAATATGGGACTTGTTATTAAGGGGTATATTGATATTAAAAAGTCGAAAACTACCACAAAACCAACGCTTCATTTTACCGAAATTCCAAATCGGGGGCAACTATTTATTGTACAAATGGTAACAAAACCAGGAGCTCGCAAACTAATTAAAGATTTTCTTTTAAAAGCCGATTACCTTGAAGGCGAGGATTTTATTTTGATGGGGTGATTTAAAACAAATCTAAATAAGTTCTTTTTTTTTCAAAATAAACATCTTACATTTGCCCCCACTACGTGGAAAGATTTGAGATTGATTGCAACCACTTGAAAAAAAAGCTAAAACAATCGCTGTTTATCAGTTTCTCAATCATTTTCAGTAGTTAATTTTTTGCAGGTTTTATATTTCTTCAGTGCTTTTTGATTTATATCAAAACATAGTAAGCGGTTTAAAATCATTTTTGCAATAGTATTAACAGTACCGAATTTCGGTTTATAATAAACAGTATTATGAATTATTTATTTACAAGTGAATCGGTTTCGGAAGGCCACCCAGATAAGGTTTCCGACCAGATTTCAGATGCATTGCTGGATCAGTTTCTAGCATTTGACCCTGACTCGAAAGTAGCAATTGAGACATTAGTAACCACCGGACAAGTTGTTGTTGCCGGCGAGGTTAAATCAAGCGCTTATGTTGATGTTCAGGAAGTAACACGTAACATTATTAACAAAATTGGATACACGAAAGCTGAGTACCGTTTCGATGGCAGCTCGTGTGGTGTTTTAACTGCCATTCACGAACAAAGCGCCGATATTAACCGTGGTGTTGACAAGGAAGATAAAAAAGAACAAGGTGCGGGCGACCAGGGAATGATGTTTGGTTATGCGTGTAAAGACACCGATAACTACATGCCACTTTCGTTGGAACTTTCGCATGTAATTTTGTTAGAACTTGCTGCTATTCGTCGCGAAGGCAAAGAAATGACCTACTTGCGTCCCGACTCAAAATCGCAGGTAACCATTGAATATAGCGAAACAAACGAGCCAGTAAAAGTTCACACCATTGTAGTTTCTACTCAACACGACGAGTTTGATGCAGATGAGCCGATGTTGGCAAAAATTAAGGAAGATGTAATTAACATTCTTATTCCTCGTGTAAAAGCTTTATTGCCTGAACGTGTTCAGGTTTTGTTTGGCAACGACATTATTTACCATGTTAATCCAACAGGTAAGTTTGTAATTGGTGGTCCACACGGAGATACCGGTTTAACCGGACGTAAAATTATTGTTGACACTTACGGCGGTCGTGGTGCGCACGGTGGTGGTGCTTTCTCGGGTAAAGACCCTTCGAAAGTAGACCGCTCGGCAGCTTATGCTTCGCGACATATTGCGAAAAATCTGGTTGCTGCAGGTGTTGCCGACGAAATTTTGGTACAATTGGCTTACGCAATTGGTGTTGCCGAGCCTGTTGGTGTTTTTGTAAATTCTTACAATCGCTCAAAGGTTGAGCTTTCGGATGGTGAAATTGCGGAAAAAGTAAAAGCTATTTTCGATCTTCGCCCAGCTGCCATTGAAGAACGCTTGAAGTTACGTAACCCAATTTATGTTGATACGGCTGCATACGGACATATGGGAAGAACACCTGTTAAAGTGACTAAAATCTTTGAATCGCCATATAACGGCAAAGTAACCAAGGAATTAGAACTGTTTACATGGGAAAATCTTGACTTTGTTGACCAGATTAAAGAAGCTTTCGGAATTTAATTTCGAGGGTAAGTATTAACCTGAGTTCGATTCAAAATATTATTCTCAGGAAGATTTTAAGTCAAACTCAGCTTATTAATATACGCCGGAACGGTTCATCGTTGATGAACCGTTCTTTTTTTACAAATCTCGCAACAGCGCTTGCAGGTTAAAAAAAAGGTATTATATTTGCAGCCGCATTCAGAAAGACATTTCATTTGAAATAAAAATATATTGCGGGATGGAGCAGTTGGTAGCTCGTTGGGCTCATAACCCAAAGGTCGTAGGTTCAAGTCCTGCTCCCGCTACATTTAGAATCAATAAAAGCCTTTAGGTCAATGACTTAAAGGCTTTTTTGTTTTCTGACGGGACACATACGGGACACTTTGTATAGTTTATTAGAACCTTTTTCCGCTTTTATATCAAGTAGTTTAACAAGGCTTACTAATTTATGTAAGCCACTCTTAATAGCCCCCGCGATCTTTCGCTCTTATCTTC
>JAUVDE010000188.1 GCA_030595485.1 Draconibacterium sp. | reverse complement strand
ATGCATTAAAATACGGATTTTCTTTAATCATCTCCCAACGTTTCTTTTTGTTACGCACATCGGCATAATCTTCAGAAACCGCATTAAAAAGCTCCCTATTTTTTTCGTAGGGAAAAGAAGCCGTTTCAATACTTAGCGTTTCCAGAAATATTTTGCAGTCTAATTCTACATTTTCGTAATCGACAAAACGTACACAAACATTGGCAAAACGAAAACCATATAATTCTTCGTAACCGTAAATCGAAATTATTTCGGCAATATCGCCATTGGCAATAAATTCGAGTTCAACGGCTTTATCTCCTTCGGCCCAGAAATAATTGTTTTTTACCACCATTAGTAAATCCCCACGTTCAATTTCTTCTTCTTTGTAAAGAATTGAACCACGAATTCCCTTATTGTAAAGGTTAGCACGTTTGTTCGAGCGAGTGACAATTGTGGTATCGAAAAAACCGTGTTTATCGTAACACGACGAAATATTTTCGATTAAGTCGCCTCCAGTAATTTTTTCTACGTCGCTAAACGACTCAATATCAATTGGGAAAAACCCAGTATTTGAAAAGTCTTCGCCAATCATATTTCGAAGTTCGGTTGCATTGCTTAAAATACCTGAGCCTTTTGCCTGACGTACAACTTCGATAAGTTCTATTTCATTCACACTAAAACCATAGCTTTCTAAAGTATATGCTTCAAGCGCCGGACTAATATTTAATCCAACCGGTGGCAACTGCGCTGTGTCGCCAACTAAAACCAATCGACAATTTTCGCCTGCATAAACATACTCCAACAAATCATCGAGTACCCGGCCGCTTCCAAAAACCGAATTTTCGCTCAGTTCGTTCGAAATCATCGAAGCTTCATCAATTATAAAATAAGTATTCTTAAACAGATTTTTATTCAGCGTAAATTTCCCCATTCCATCGGACGAAGTTTTTTGCCGATAAATCTTTTTATGAATGGTAAAAGCAGGCATACCGGAGTATCCAGCCATAACTTTAGCGGCCCGACCGGTGGGAGCCAATAAAACGGAACGAATTTTGAGAGATAGTAACGCTTGTGTAAGCGAAAAGATCATGGTTGTCTTCCCGGTTCCAGCATAGCCTTTTATCAACATTATTTCGTCGGGCTCGTTGGAAGTAATATATTGCGATAAAGCATCAATTAATCGCGATTGACAAGCAGTTGGCGAAAATGGCAATTTCTCAGTTAATATTGCTTTTAAATGATTTTTAATCATACAGGTTAAAATAACTTTGTGTAAAGGAAGCTAATTTATTTTTTTTTCTAAATTTGCAGACAGACGAATAAAAAACTTATAAAAAAATAAAAATGAAAACCGTAATTCAAATTTTACTTGTAATCGCCGCAGTTGTATTAACATACTTTATTTACCAAAGTATTCAACGACCAATTGAATTTGGAAAAGCAAAAGATGCACGCTACGAATCAACCGTTGCAAAATTAAAAGATATACGTAAAGCACAATTGGCTTATAAAGATGTTTTCGGCGAATTCTCAGGCAGCTGGGATACCTTAATTTATTTTGTACAATACGATTCAGTAAGAAACGTTCGCGCAATTGGTGAATTAACGGATAGTATGATTGAAGCAAAAATTAACGAGAAGAAAGCAATTGAAATGGGACTTATCATTCGTGATACCATTCGAGAAAGTGTTGTTGATGCTTTGTTTGGAGGCAACTACGACCCACAGAGCTTGCGTTTTGTTCCTATTTCTGGTGAACCTACTGAGTTCCATTTAGGACAAACAACGATTACTACCGGTTCAGGTATTAAAGTTCCTGTTTTCGAAGCAAAAGCACATAACAATGTTGTACTTCGTGGACTTGACGAGCAGTTGGTAATCAACTTAAACGACACCAAAAGAACGAACGACAAATACCCTGGCTTACGAGTTGGGTCGCTCACTGAGACTACAAATAACGCAGGTAATTGGGAGAAATAATTCTCATGCATGAGTTTTTTGAAGAATCATTTGATTTAGAAAATACTTTTGAAAATATATTATCCATTCAGATCAGCCTGAATGGATTTTCTTTTTCTATACTAAGTCCAAGCGATGGAAAGGTATTGGCAGTAAAAACGGTGCCTTTAAAAATTAGTAGTAATAAACTAATTGCACGCCGATTTAAGGAATGGTATCAATCGGAAAATATTCTGCAGAAACCTTTTCAGAAAATTAGATTAATAATTTTTAGTGCGAAATTTACACTTATTCCCAAAAGCATTTATTCTAACGATTTAAAGGAGGAAGCGGCTTATGCTTTATTCAAAGATGGTAACCAACTTCAGTTTGCTGAGAATCTGGTAAAGAATATAGACGCTAAGTTACTGTTTACGATTCCAGAGGCTTTGCTCGAAACGATTAACGAAACGGTGGGCGAATGCCAAATTACACATCCGGTAAAACTACTAATTGATAATTTTGAGGAAGCAGAGAATGGGAACAAACTCGTTTTACTATTTAACAACCACGATTTAACGGTTGTTCTAAAAAATGAAACTACAGTATTATTCGCAAATAATTTTAAAATAAATCATGCCAACGATGTCGTTTATTTTGTTTTAACTGCTCTGAAACAATTAGGAGTTAAAGCAACAAACACAGCACTTTATTACGCTGGCCAATCGGCTTTCCAGAATAATATTGAAGAAAATTTGGCAAAGCATTTTAGTTCAATTGGAAGGCTGGCACCAAACAAAGCAAATTTACCTAAGGAGGTAATTGCAGAAAACATTTTGTTATTTTTATAGATTATGAGAATTGTAGGAGGAAAATATAAGGGACGAATTTTTAGAGCTGGCAAAAAGTTTAAAGCACGCCCAACAACCGATGTTTCAAAAGAAGGTCTTTTTAATATTCTTGAAAACCGTTACGAATTTTCGAACAAAAATGTACTCGACCTTTTTTCGGGAACGGGAAGTATTGCATACGAGTTTTTAAGCCGTGGTTGCGAGAAAGCAACTATGGTTGAGAATAATTTTAGTCACTTCAAGTTTATTCTGGAAGTAGTTGAGACACTACAAATTGAAAATAGTAAAGTTTTTAAAGCCGATGTTTTTAAGTTCGTAAAAAAAACACCCGAAACTTTCAATATTATTTTTGCCGACCCGCCATTTGATTTACCAAATTTCAAGGACGTTCCTAATGCTATTTTAGAGACAGAGATACTTGCACCTGAAGGACTTTTTATTCTTGAGCATCCCCAAGAGTTCGAATTTACTTCGCACCCCAATTTTAAAGAATTACGAAATTACGGGAAAGTAAACTTTAGTTTTTTCGAAAAATAAAAGCTCCTACCTAACCAGGGCAGAAGCTTTAAAAATCAATAAACTTAAACTATTCTCTATTCTACTTTGCGTTTAATTCCGCAGCCTACCGGCTTGGTTTCGGCAATTGCCACTTTATCGCCTGCACCAATACTATAAATTGCATCTTTCAAATAGGCTTGTGTAACCTCTTCTGCACCTTTATAACTATCATCAATAGCTCCTTTGTAAGCCAATTTCAAATCACCATCAAAAAGAAAAACATGTGGCGTAGTTTGTCCACCATAAGCATTGGCAATTAAGCTTTCTTTATCCAGTACGTAATAAAAGGTGTAATCGTGTTCCTTGGCCTTTAATTGCATCGCCTCAAACGAATCGTCTCCACTTCGTTTCTGATAATTCGAATTCAAAACAATCATTCCTATATCGTTTTTATCAGCCCAGACTTTTATGTCATCGTAACGATCTTCCCAACGTATAACAAACGGACATTGGTTGCAAGAAAATAAAACCACCAAACCATTCTCTTTCTTTGCATCGGCTATGGAAATACCTTCTCCTGAAACCTCAGTCATTTTAACATCGGTTAGTACTGCCTTATCTCCTACTTCCAATTTTTCACTTTTGTTGCCGGCATAAAGTGTTGTCGATAACAAAACAATTGAAATATATAAAATTGTTTTCATGGCCTATCGCTATTAAATACTTAATTGTCTTTTTATTAAAAAATAACACAAGAGGAAATAAAATGTTCATTCTAAATTCCTGTAAACAAAACTTTGGAACTAGGGTTATTCTGAAACAAAAGGATGCACATGCAATTAGAAGATATTAGACGCGATTATAAACATGCTGAATTAAACGAAGAAAATAGCAGTAAAACTCCAATTCAGCAATTCCGTACGTGGATGGACAATGCACTTGAAGCAAATATTACTGATGCAACTGCCATGTCATTAGTAAGTGTTGGAGACGATGGTTTTCCACAGTCGCGAATTGTTCTTTTAAAAGATTACGATGAAAATGGTTTTACTTTTTTCACCAATTACAACAGTCAAAAAGGAAAAGCCATTGAGAAAGATGCAAAAGTAAGTCTTCATTTTTATTGGTCAGAAATGGAACGTCAAATTCGAATTTCTGGAATTGCCAGTAAAACCAATACCGAAGTTTCGAAGAAATATTTTCATTCGCGGCCTCAACAAAGTCAAATTGCGGCAGCAATATCCGAGCAAAGTTCTGTTGTTCCTTCTCGTAAATTTCTGGAAAACGCATTTACTAAACTCTCGAAACAATTAGAAGGCGAAAATCCTGATTGCCCTTCAAGTTGGGGAGGTTACAAAGTAACACCTGTAAAGTTTGAATTTTGGCAAGGGCGCGAAAATCGTTTGCACGACCGAATTGTTTATGAAAAAATTGGGAATCGCTGGACAATTAAAAGACTAGCTCCCTAGAAATCGAGATTCATTGTCCGTTTTAAAAGTGCGAGATTTGGATTTTTGTTGGCCATTGTCTGGTATTTTTCGACATCAGAATAAATTACCTTCTCACGTTTTATATCTGTAACTACCGTCTTCAGGTTAATCTTCGAGTTTCGTAATTCTTTACGTAACCACGATATCAGTTCGGGTTTTACATTTGCCAGCAATTCATCTTGAATTCCATTATCAATTGGTAGCAACAAGGTAAAATCTTCCTGAATATCAGGAATAATGGTCAGTGTAGCTTTTAAGCTCGGTCGGTCATCAAGGCGGGGCAAAAATTCATTCCACTTTTTCTTCAATTGCTCGGCAGTAAAGGGTTCAACCTCATCTGCCTTCGAGTACATTTCGTATTGCTCTTTTGCCGAAAGTTGTTTTTCATCCCCCTTGAACTTCCCTTGTAAAGCGTTTTTTATTGAAGTAGTTCCAACCTTTCTTATTATACGTTTTGGTCTTGAAGTTTGAACAACAGTTGGCGTTTTGGGTACAACATGTTCAGTAGGTTTGCTTTTCGTATTAGGGCTTGGAGCAGCAGTATCTTGAGGAATATCTATTCCCGAAAAGATGGGTTCTAGAATGTCATCTTCTCCTTCAGCTATTTTTTTTTTAAGGTTAGCTGTGCTACCCGAATTAATGCTAGTTCAATAAGCAGGCGCTTATTTTGACTGGTTTTATATTTTAAATCGCAATCGTTACTGATTTGCAGTGCATCAAGCAAGAAGGCACTATCGCAGGCAGCACCCTGTGTTTTGTAGCGTTCTTTAATATCGCCACCAACTTCTAAAAGCTGAACGGTCACCGGATCTTGACAAACCAAAATGTCGCGAAAATGACTACTCATTCCTGTTATAAAATGATGTCCATCGAAACCGTGGCTCAAAATATCATTAAAAATCACAAGTACACCCGTTACATTATTTTTCAGAAATTCATCAACTAAGCGAAAATAATAATCGTAGTCCAACACATTTAGGTTGGTAATTACATCCTGATAAGTAATTTTTTTTCCAGAGAAACTTACAATCTGATCGAAAATAGAAAGTGCATCACGCATGGCACCATCGGCTTTTTGCGCAATTACATTCAAACCTTCGCTTTCAACTTCAACCGCTTCACTTTTTGCTACATATTCCAAATGCTCCGAAATATCGGAAACGCCAATTCTATTAAAATCAAAAATCTGGCATCGCGATAAAATGGTTGGAATAATTTTGTGCTTTTCGGTGGTAGCCAAAATAAAAATGGCATGCTTAGGTGGCTCTTCTAAAGTTTTCAGAAAAGCATTAAAAGCTTGCGACGACAACATGTGAACCTCATCAATAATATACACACTGTATTTACCCATTTGAGGCGGAACACGAACTTGATCAGTTAGGTTCCGAATATCGTCAACCGAGTTATTCGAAGCAGCATCTAATTCGTGAATATTAAACGAACGATTGGTGTTAAACGAAGTACACGATTCGCATTCGTTACAAGCCTCTGTTTCGCTGGAAAGATTGGTACAGTTTATTGTTTTTGCAAAAATACGGGCGCAGGTAGTTTTCCCCACACCACGCGGCCCACAAAACAAATAAGCATGAGCTAACTGACTGCTTTTAATGGCATTCTTTAAAGTTCCTGTAATCGATGCCTGTGCAACCACGGTCTCAAACGAATCGGGTCTGTATTTTCTTGCTGATACAATAAAATTTTCCATAATTTTCCTCACCTTTCGGTCGTTCAAAGATAATTAAATATAGCTGCCACACTACGTTTTTTTATTAACATCAATTGTGGTACTTTTAAAAAGTATTGACAGTTAATCGCTTAGTAAAATGAGATTATCAATCTTTCTTTTTATTTTATTTTTTTCGACACAAATTATGGCACAACATAAAACTTTATACGATTTTTCTGCAAAAACAATTGAAGGCAAAAACTACAATTTTGCTGAATTAAAAGGAAAAAAAGTGTTG
>JAUVDE010000280.1 GCA_030595485.1 Draconibacterium sp. | reverse complement strand
CAACAGAAATAATTCACCCGGTATATTCTGTTTATATTTAATTCTTTATTCTGTTGTAGTGCCCGTAATTGTTTCAATAATCTTGGTTTCAAGCTCTTGTGCCAATTCCGGATTATCTAGAATTAAATTACGAACCGTTTCGCGACCTTGACCTAACCTGGTTTCGCCATAACTAAACCACGAGCCACTCTTTTTAATAATATTATACTGAACACCCAAATCGATAATTTCGCCCGATTTAGAAATTCCTTCGCCATACATAATATCAAATTCGGCTTTACGGAAAGGTGGAGCTACTTTGTTTTTCACCACTTTAACACGAACATGGTTACCGTTTATTTCATCACCATCTTTAATCTGACCGATACGACGAATATCTAAACGAACCGAAGCATAAAATTTTAGTGCGTTACCTCCGGTTGTTGTTTCAGGGTTGCCAAACATTACCCCAATTTTCTCGCGCAACTGGTTAATAAAAACACAACATGTTTTTGTCTTACTAATATTACCTGTTAATTTTCGTAATGCCTGCGACATTAAACGAGCATGAAGCCCCATTCTAGAATCACCCATTTCGCCCTCTAATTCAGCTTTTGGCGTAAGTGCTGCAACCGAGTCGATTACAACAATATCTAAAGCTCCCGAGCGAATAAGGTTATCGGTAATTTCCAAAGCCTGCTCACCACTATCGGGTTGAGAAATCAGAAGTTCGTCAATATCAACACCTAATTTTTTTGCGTAATATGGGTCGAAGGCATGTTCGGCATCGATAAATGCAGCAACACCACCGGCTTTTTGTGCTTCAGCAATAGCATGAATAGCAAGTGTTGTTTTACCCGACGATTCAGGACCATAAATTTCAATGACCCTTCCTTTTGGGAAACCGCCAACACCAAGTGCAAGATCCAATGCAATGGAACCCGACGAAATAGTGGCGATGTCATTAATTGGCTGATCGCCCATTCGCATAATTGCGCCTTTTCCGTAGCTTTTCTCAATTTTATCCATGGTAAGCTGAAGTGCTTTCAGCTTTTCCTTATTAATCTGACTTTTTTCTTCTTTGGTCATGTTTTGCTTAGCTTATATTTTTAGTGCTTCAATAATCTGATTTGTGTGGTCTTTGGTTTTAACCTTTTCAAAAACCTCCTCAATAACGCCATCTCCGTCAATTACAAATGTGGTTCGGAAAACCCCCAAGTATTTTCTTCCGTACATGCTTTTTTCACCCCATACATCGTAGGCCTGCAGCATTTCCTTTTCGGTATCGGCTATTAAATTGTACTTGAACCCGAATTTATCGATAAATTTCAGATGCGATTTTTCGCTATCGGGGCTCACACCCACAACATCGAAACCTTTTTCGAGCCATGAGTCGTAATTATCGTTTAAGTTACACGATTCGGCTGTGCATCCGGGCGTATTATCTTTTGGGTAAAAATATAATATCAACTTTTTTCCTACAAAATCTTTTAACGCAATCTTCTCTCCACTCTGATTTACACCCTCAAAATCAGGTGCTTTATCTCCTACTTTTAACTTTGTCATGTTATTTCTCTAATCAGTTTTACAAATATAAATTATTAAATGATATATCTCAGGTTTACAAATCACTAATTGGTGCTAATTCAAACAATAATAAAATACTTTAGCAAATACATTTTTTAGTAGATTTACATAATCAATAATGAACGCACTTGTTTTATGGATTTGAAAAAAACCAATGCACGTTTAACAATATTCCTACTCCTTTTGTTTGCAACTATTTTCAGTTATGCAGGCAATCAGGAAAATGCTTTGGTGAAAGCTATTCAATTTTTCGATGAAGACAATTACACCGAAGCCGAACAAGTTTTGAAAAAGCTTTTAGATGAGAAGCCCGACCATTTGATGGTTAACTATTATTATGGCGCCTGCCGAACAGAAAATGGGAATTACGGAACAAACGAAATAATTTATTTACTGAATGGAAGCACAGGCGAATCGCCACTAAAAACCGATTATTACTTGGGTGTTCAGTATCACGCAAAAAACCGTTGGGACGATGCATTAAAACATTACACACGTTTTAAAAGCAAATCGGACACTGAGCAACAAAAGCAAGTTCAACTATCGGCGAAAATTCAACAGTGTTACGAGAAAGTAAACCCTTTTGTGATTGAAAACCAAAACGCAACAGTCGATGTTTTGCCTGCAGCCATTCCGCGAGAAAATAAAATTGAAGAATACAATCCAGTAACTACCGCAGACTCGACCCTTCCGGAAACAATTATCGATTCAATTGAAACAGAAGAGGCTGATTCGACAAATACTGCCTCCGCTCCCATTGGAGCAACACCGATGGTGATTCTAGCAACAAAACCGAAAACAGAACCTATAAATTTTGAAGTTGATGGCGAATTAACTTACCTCTACTCCACAAACTTCAGAACAAAAAAAGGTTTAAAAAAGTATACCGAAGGAAAAACCAAACAAAAGAGATTGGACGAACAAGTGAAAGAAATTGATGCGCTGCGTTCAAAATATGGTTCAACAAATTCGTATGCTGAGAAACAAGAAATTGGAAAAATAATTCTGGCTGCAGAAACTGACAATTATAATCTTCAGAGCGAAACCAATAAAAGTTTTATACTTGCCAAACAAGCTGAAATTGAATATTGGCAAAATGCTTCCACCGATAAAAAAAGCACCTTCATTAAAAAACTGGAAGAGGAGCAGCAAGCCAATGAAGAAATTGAGATGATTGAACTCGACACAGACACTACGACCTATATCAACACAAACGTATTGTTGGCGGCTCCGGAAGCTAGCGTGCAAATGAATGAAAGCAGCGATGATGAATTAATTTATAAAATTCAACTGGGAGCCTACAGTCGTGGTTTGCCAAGCTATGTAGAGAACTTGTTCAAGAAATTATCCTATCTCCGTAAAATTGAGAACTATACAGATGAAAAAGGCATAGTTGTGTACACAACCGGTAAGCTTACAAATTACGAAGATGCTTTGAAGATGCAGAACCAAGTGAGGCAAGAAGGCATAGAAGATGCATTTGTTGTACCGTATTTTAACGGAAAAAGAATAACTTTGAAAAAAGCAAAAGAAATTGAAGGCAAATAATGACGCAGAAAGAGACAAAAAATATTCCAACAGGCGAATTTAGTGAAGAAGTAGTTGAAGAGAATTTCCTGACATTACATAACGATGACGTGCACTCCTTTGATTATGTGATAGATGCACTTATTGACATTTGCGAACATGGCTTTGAACAAGCTACACAATGCACTTATTTGGTACACTACAAAGGCAAATGCGATGTAAAAAAAGGAGGATACCAAGCCTTAAAACCCTTAAAAGACGCTTTAATTGAAAGAAAACTAAACGCAACAATAGACTAACACATGAGCATACTTGCAATCATACTACTTATTTTACTAGGATTAGTTTTATTACTTATCGAATTTGCTGTAATTCCGGGTGTTACCATTGCCGGAATTGGTGGGTTTCTTCTTTTAGGCGGTAGCGTATGGATTGCCTTTTCGGAACACGGAACGGTTTCGGGCTTTATAACACTAGGTATTGTTTTGCTTATAGCACCGGCAATGGTTTATTATTTTTTTAAAACACGTGCCGGCAAAAAAATGATTCTAAATAAAAATATCGATGGCAAAATTAATTTGCTTCGCCACGATAAAATTGCAATAGGTGATAGTGGTAAAACAATTGGCCGCTTAGCTCCAATGGGCAAAGTAAGGGTAAATGGAGAGGTTGTTGAAGCGCAATCAACAGGTGCACTTATCGACCACAAAACAGAAATTAGAGTACTAAAAATTGAATCCAATAAAATAATTGTAGAACCTTTAAAAAAATAATAAAATGATTATTGATACAGTAGGAGTTTGGGGATTAATGGTAGGTGTAATCGTATTATTCTTCATAATACTTTATTTTGTCCCAATCGGACTATGGTTTTCAGCCTTAGTTTCAGGAGTTCGGATTTCGCTATTACAGCTAGTATTAATGCGCTTTAGAAAAGTACCTCCGGGAGTTATTGTTACCGCATTAATTGAAGGGACAAAAGCCGATGTACCTTTAAATCGTGATGCTTTGGAAGCTCACTATTTGGCAGGCGGACATGTTGCAAGAGTTGTGCATGCATTGGTTTCAGCATCAAAAGCCAATATCGAACTCACTTTTAATATGGCTACCGCTATTGATTTAGCGGGTCGTGATGTTTTTGAAGCCGTACAAATGTCGGTAAATCCTAAAGTAATTAATACACCACCTGTAACTGCAGTTTCTAAAGATGGTATTCAGCTCATTGCAAAAGCAAGGGTAACTGTTCGTGCCAACATTAAACAATTGGTTGGTGGTGCTGGTGAAGAGACCGTACTTGCCCGTGTTGGCGAAGGTATTGTTTCCTCAATTGGTTCTTCGCACTCACACAAAGCAGTGTTAGAAAATCCTGATTTTATATCGCGGGTTGTTCTTGAAAAAGGATTAGACGCGGGTACAGCTTTTGAAATACTATCGATTGATATTGCAGATATTGATATCGGTAAAAACATTGGTGCTGTTCTACAAATGGACCAGGCTGAAGCTGACAAAAACATTGCACAAGCAAAAGCAGAAGAGCGCCGTGCAATGGCAATTGCTTTGGAGCAAGAAAATAAAGCAATCGCCCAGGAGATGAAAGCAAAAGTAATTGAAGCTGAGGCTCAAGTTCCTTTGGCCATTTCGGAATCGTTTAGAAGTGGTAATCTGGGAATTATGGATTACATGAAATACAAAAACATTATGGCTGATACTTCCATGCGCGACTCCATCTCAGGGGAAGACGCCAAGCCACAAGAATAAATAATATTTTATAATCGATTAAAAGCCTTCCATCTTTGATGGAGGGCTTTTTTATTGCCTTTTTATTTCGGCTTAACATTGAGTTAAAACATGCTATAAAACACACGTTTTTGCAGAAAAGTGAAGGCTGTTTCTGTTTTTCAGCATATCTTTGAGGCATAAGTTTTAGTTCATAAGTTTAGGTT
>JAUVDE010000452.1 GCA_030595485.1 Draconibacterium sp. | reverse complement strand
ATTCAAGAAAATATTAAGAAATATATGGGAAACCCTGACAACCCAAAGGGAACAAGGATAATAAACAATCTGACTGCGCCAAAATATTTTTAAATAGCTACGGCTATTAAAAAATATTTGTGGCTTGCATCTTATTCACTATCCTTGTTTCTTGAAAGAAAGGAATTTTTAGAAGTCCCCTAAAAGCTTTCTTGAATCACCTGATCGTCATTCTGAATCTATTTCAGCATCTTTACTTGAGGTAACAGATTACGAAACAAGTTCGGAATGACGTACCCGAAACTTGAAACTTTACCTGACACTAGCTGATAGTTTCAAGGTTCTATCCTCCACCTTCTTCCTGAAAACTGAGACTACGACTGAAAAACTTCATCCGTCTTCCGACTTCGTGCTTCCAGCTTTAAACTATTTCAATTCAAGTTTTTTCGTATTTGAATAAGCTGTTCCCCGAATACTTTCAAAAGTTTCAATTAACTCTTTCAGTTTTTCAGGATTTGCTTCGGCCACATTATTCTGCTGGCTAATATCTTCTTTTAGGTTGTACAATTGCCATTCCGTGTCATTTCCGATTTCAATGTTTACATGTTTACTAAGCGCTACTCCCTTGTAAGGAGGAATTAAAGCCCAATCGCCACTACGCATTGCAGTTCGGCTAGTAGCTTCCAAAATAAGCTCTGTTCTGCCTTCTTTGCTTTTCCCCATTAAAACATCTAACATTTCCTTGCTGTCCTGTGTACCTGAATCGCTACCAATTAAAGCAGCCAACGAAGCTAAAATATCAACCTGGCATACTAATGCATCAGAAACGCTTGGTTGAATTTTACCTTTCCAATAGGTTATAAATGGAACACGTGTACCCGCCTGAAACAGGCTGTATTTACCGCCACGAAGTACACCTGCGGGGGTATGCTTGCCTAGTTTTTCAACGGCATCATCGTAATAACCATCGTTAAGAACCGGGCCATTGTCGCTTGAGAAAATAATTAGAGTGTTTTCCATGATCCCTTCATCTTCCAAAGTTTTCATGAATTCGCCTAAACACCAGTCGGCTTCAACAATTACATCGCCACGTGGTCCCATTCCCGAAGTACCTTCGAAACGTGAATGTGGAGTACGTGGTACGTGAGGCTGCTGCATAGTATAAACCAACATGAATGGTTCATCCTTATGTGCTTTTACATATTCCTGCGCTCTTACCAAAAAATGGTCTGCCATGTCAACATCGCTCCATCGTGCAGCTTCTCCACCTTTCATATAACCAATACGCGGTATACCATTAATAATCGTATTATTGTGCCCATGATGCCACATTTGATAAGTACATAATTCTGGATGAGTCTTTCCGGTTGGCTGTCCTTCAAAATTATTTTTGTAATCAATCAAGATTGGGTCGTTTTTATCCAGGCCATCAACATAACCATTATCGATATAAACGGTTGGAACACGATCTTGTGTAGCTGCCATAATGTACGCATGGTCGAAACCAACTTCGTTAGGTCCGGGTGTAACATGCTCATTCCAATCAACATTACCTGTTCCGAGGCCAAGGTGCCATTTTCCAACAATTCCGGTATGATAACCTTTTTCCTTAAACAACTTCGGAATGGTTAACTGCTCGGTACTTATAATTAAAGGAGCTGTTCCAGGTAAAATTTTTGCATCCTTATTTCTCCAGGGATAAACACCTGTAAGTAAGCCATAACGACTAGGAGTACAAGTTGCCGAAGTAGCGTGTCCATCGGTAAAACGAACACCGCCTTCAGCTAATTTATCAAAGTTTGGTGTTTTTAATTCGGTTGCACCATAAGCTCCTACATCTCCAAATCCCAAATCGTCCATGTAAATAATTACAACATTAGGTTTGGTCGGTTGTTCTGCCACTGTTTTTCCACTCTTGCTTTGGCATCCTATCACTAAGCCAATGCTTAAAAGTAATGATGCAATAATTCCAAGTCTTCTCATTTTATATTGAATTAATTTTTATTTCTATTTTTCAAAGCCCAATATTACTGCTTTTTTACCAATTCAGGATGGCAATATTGTGCATATAAAGGTGGGTATTCCATCAATTTATTAAATATTTACGCTAAAGTACAAGTTTTGAACTTATGGATAATTTTAGCGTGCATGCGACTCCTTAACTTTTGCCCTCCAGTATTCATTAATTGTATAATACGATACTTTTGATAAAGGCTCTTGTTTTTGTGGAATTGCCTTTTTAAATCCGGCTTTTATCTTTTGTGATTCTTTTAACCCAGCTATATTTGTCCATTCATTAGGGTCATTTATCATATCGTACAATTCTTCCGAACCATCTTCGTAAAGAATATAGCGGTGTTTGTAATCGCGTAACGAAACATTTCCCTGACCATAAGAAGTTACAGCAACGTGCTCCCAGCTTTTATTTGGATTTTCGAGCAAAGGCAACAGGCTGTTTCCTTCATTCAATTCATTTTTTGGAAGAGCGCAGTATTCCACCAGCGTTGGGTAAATATCAAGCAATTGAGTTGGTGCCTTGCAAACCGTTCCCTTTTTCATTTCCGGTGTTTTGAACATCAGAATGGTTCGGGTATCGCGTTCCCAGAAAGCTTGTTTGGCAAAACGATTTTTTTCTCCAATATGATAACCGTGGTCAGCCCAAAGCACAACTATTGTATTATTGGCATGTTCACTATTTTCCAGCGCTTC
>JAUVDE010000244.1 GCA_030595485.1 Draconibacterium sp. | reverse complement strand
GGAAGGGCAATCTTTTTTGCATTTGTATTTCCGCTTTGTCGAATGTTTAATTGATCAACTTTTACAGTATTAAACAGTTTCTCTGTTTCCACAATGTTCAACGATTCATTACGATCGTCGAGTACAATTGTTTGTATTTTTTCTAGCGGAAAAGCAGGCCCGGGATCTTGTTTCCTACCCGGAGAAATATCATCGTGCCCAACAATGTGCTTAATGTTATAAGTATCGCATAAAGCCTGGCAAAGTTCAATTGCCGCGTTTATTTGCTCATTGGTATAGTTGTGCCAAAAACGTTCAATGTTTTCATTCTTATGACTCAGCTTTACGGCATTTTCGCGTTTCACAATTTGGTTGTACCAGGTAACCAAACTTCCGTCAGACCTTTCAACTAAATAGCCGGGGTTTACAATTTCAATACCAATTGAATATTTATTCATTCCCGTTCTATTTCCCATACGGCTTTTACCGGCATGCCAGGCAATTTTGTTAGCCGGCATTAACTGCACAACTTTTCCATCCGTATCAATAACAAATTGTACCGAAGCCTCTTTTGTCGATTCGTAAAGTGTACGAATGTCGCCGTTAATATTATTCGTGGCTGTGTAATGGATTACAATTGTATCCAAATGACTCAAGGTTCCACTGTCTTTCTTTGGCGATTCGATGCCATATTTTTTTGCCCTACTAACATCTATTTGATATTGTTCAGAGCTTCCTTCAATAAGTAACTGTTTATCAATATTCATAATGCTGTTTTTTAAATAGTATCTAATTCTATTCGTATTTGCGATTTACATAAGCAGTGTATAAACTATCCCATTTTGCATAGTTTTCAGCATGTCTGGTTGTATGGTAAAGGTCATTGATGAACTTATCCAAATGTGCTTTCTGATAGTTGAGGGATTGGTATTTGAATGATACGACATCAAGACTATCCTGATCCTGATGAATGATTTCTTTTATCTGTTTATACTCCGTTTCATCGATTCTTAAATCATAGAGGTAATCCGATTTGTAATAGAAATACTTCGAATGCGAGATAACTGCTTTTGCAATTTGTCCATTATTTTCATTATTCATTAAATTGAAAAAAATAGTTAAGGCCTCTTCTGCATTTGTGTGTGCATTGGTATAAATATCTCGTTTTAGAGCTTCCTGTCGGAGTTTAGTTTTACAATCGCTTTTAATATTGTTAATTTCTTCAAGCGTAAATTTCTTCTGATTTCTCGCGTATATAATCTGAAATCCAAAATAGACGGTATCTACATTTTCGTAGGCCGAATCGGCTGGATAATAGAAATAGGGATTTATATCCAAATCGGTTATATAAGGGTCAAAGTCTAAAAGGTAGATGGTATCACGAGTTGAGGAGTAAAATATATTTGTGCTGTCCAGTTGTTTTAAATTATAACCAACTTTTACCGATCCTCTTCCAATGTACACTAGTTCTTTTTTGTCTTCAACAAAATAATCTTTAATGTTTTGTTTGTATTCGGTATATAGGAGTGTATCGTTCTTTTGGTTTTCTATTTTTTGTATAAGTTCCTTTTTTCGTTTAATGCCTGTTGCATCCGATAGAATATCCATCGAAGCCTCAAAATTTCCTGAGCGAGCTTTGGTACCAACAACTTCTTGTTTCCGCGTTTTTTTCTTCTCCAATTTTTCTTTGCTTTTGTTCAATTTCTTAATTCTCTTTTTTTTGAGAAAGGCAAATTTCTTCTCTTTCAGTTCTTCAATCTTTGTTGTATTTATTTCAATTTTTGCATCATATTCTTTGCCAATTTCTTCTTTACTTTCGGCCAACTCATTACGAATTATTGTAAGACTTTTATAAAACACCGAGTCAATATTCTCATTTACCAATAAGAGCGAATGCCCCGAAATAACTTCGCCATAATATTCAGCCGTAACCAGTTCGCCTATTTCCTTTATGTCTTTAAGCGACAGCACTGTGTCTTTAAGAACAGGTGAGGATTTGCAGGCTGCTAAAGCTATTGCTATCAAAATAATTAGGGTAATATTTTTACACATTGCTTTATTCTTTAAATCGGATAATAACATTATTGAAATTGCTTTTGGTTAAAAAAGCCGAGAGCACTTGTTTCGTTTTAAACTCCACTTCATCCTCTATTTTTAAGTATTTTAATTTACTTCTAATGTCAGTTTCTGCTAGCCTTAAAACCTCGTCGAGTTTTTCTATTTTATTGCTTCTTTTAATATTGTCGAAGTTCGATATCGGAAAAATCTCCTCGTATTTTTCGTGCGGGTAGCTAAAATTCAATATCTCCACTTTCGGAAGATTTATAATGATGGAGTCTTGTCTAATTTCAATGTCTTCTTCAGATAATTTGCTTAAATCAATGCCCATTTTAACCGTGGCTTCGGTATTAAACATGATTACCTCGGCAGGTTTTTTTATAAATATGAATTTTCTTTCTTTCTCAAATTCTGTCCAAACTATTTTGTTTAGAATAATCTCAGAAGTAGAAAGTTTGGCTGCCGCACGAACTTTAGTCACAATAAAACTTTTTTGTTTGGGCTGGTTACACGAAACAATAAATAAGCTTAGTAGTATGGTTATTAAATATTTCATTGTGTAGCGTTTTCAAGTTTTATATGAAGGTGTGTATAGCTGCTATCAGGCTTTAAATGTTTTCGCCATAAGGCAAATAGTATGGTCCCTGTATTTACAGCAACCGTTAAGAGGATAAAAAAGTGCTTCATTTTAGTAAGCTATTTTGTTTGATTTAATGGTGCAATTACCTCGCTTTTACACAGTAATTATCATACAAGTTATAACATTGTAAACACAAAGTCAATAGTTTTCTAAAAGCGGAGGTGGATGTAAGTTGTTAGTATTGAGCATAATAATGTACTATGTTAAATGTGCTCATGTGTACTTTGAATTCTACATTTGTGTCTACTTTCTAATGCTTGGAGGCCCCGACTAACCATGATTGGGCATTGCCAATCTGGTCTATTTTAGTATTAATTTTTAAGGGCAAACTACATTACTTGGGGCATTCGTTTGTATTTATTCCTAATTTTGTAATTCAAATAAATTAGCATGAATACAATTTGTAAATTATTCAATATAAAATACCCCATTATTCAGGGAGGTATGGTTTGGTGCTCGGGTTGGAAACTAGCTTCGGCTGTTAGTAACTGCGGAGGTTTAGGTTTAATTGGTGCAGGTTCTATGCATCCTGAAACACTGGAAGAACACATTGTTAAATGCAAGGCGGCTACCGACAAACCTTTTGGAGTGAACGTACCTTTGCTTTACTCCGAAACTGAACGCGTAATGGATATTATTGCAAAACACGAAGTACCCATTGTTTTTACATCGGCGGGAAGTCCTAAAAAATGGACCGGTTGGTTAAAGAATAAAGGAATTACGGTGGTACATGTGGTAAGTAGTTCTTTTTTTGCCGGCAAATGTGAGGCTGCTGGAGTTGATGCTATTGTAGCCGAAGGTTTCGAGGCCGGAGGTCATAACGGACGCGAGGAAACAACCACTTTATCTTTGATTCCTTCGGTTCGAAAAGCGACTACTTTGCCTTTATTAGCGGCTGGTGGAATTGGCTCAGGCGAAGCAATGTTGGCAACTATGGTTTTAGGTGCCGATGGTGTGCAAATAGGTTCGGCTTTTGCTGTGGCCGAAGAGTCTTCAGCTCATCCCGATTTTAAAAAGGTAATAACAGAGCTGGGCGAAGGTGGAACAAAACTTGCCTTAAAAAAGTTGGCTCCAACTCGCTTGGTAAAAAATGCATTTTTCGAGCAAGTTGATGAGGCTGAAAAAGGCGGTAAATCACCTGAAGAAATACGTGGGCTGTTAGGACGCGGACGTGCCAAAAAAGGAATGTTTGAAGGTGATCTTGATGCAGGTGAATTAGAAATTGGGCAAGTAGCTGCCCAGCTGAATGAAATACTTCCGGTCGACAAAATAATGGAGACATTAATTGCCGATTACGAAAATGCCACACAAAATATTCAGGGCAATAAATTTACCTTCTAACTAATATAACATTCACAAACTTTACTTCTTTTTTCGAATACTGCAACTGAACACTGAGCACTGGTTTGCGTCGGCTAGGGATGGGAGTGGCAGCTTGCCGAAGTTATGCAGTTAGTTGAACGGCTGTTGGCTGGCGAGGAGAGTGAGCCACGCTCAACAAACTGTGAAACAAGGGAACTATAACGGACAGCCCGTTAAGGCCGCCCAACACTGCTGCGCAATTTTGCCTCGTATTTTATTTGGCATAATTATAATATTTCTGTCAATAGTTGTTTCTTTGTTTAACTCGTTCGAATAAGTAGTTTTTTAATGTCAAAGTTAATACGCCGTTGCCGCCTTGTTCTTCTTTTTTTACTTGTGGGTTTTTCCTCAAAGGCACAGGTGTTGGATACCATTCGTCTCGACTTTAAACGAATTTTAGTTTTGGAGGATACCATTTATTATGGAGCGCGCGACTCGCTAGTTATTCTGGAATCGGGAACCGAATACCAAAGTTTTAAAAATATATTTCTTCGGAATAAAGCATATTACCAGCGAAACCCTGAAAAGGGGGCTTCGGCTGAGGAATCGCACGTGAAATTTATGGAATTTGTAATGGGGCAAATTCATAATAAAAAGGAAGCCTTGCCCGAAGATTTTAATCCATCGGACGATTACTTTAAGTATTACGAAGGGAAAGCAATTAAGAATATATACTACGACCAGGTAGTAGTATTAGATGGTAGCGTATACGACACCACCGCCACCAAAACAACAAGTTTTGGGCGCTTTCTAAGCAAATCGTATGTGCCAACAAAAACTTGGGTGTTACAAAATAATGTAAGGTTTAAGGAACATGAGCGTGTTAACCCGAGGGTTTTTTCCGACAACGAAAGGATACTGCGAACCTTGCCTTATATGGAAGATGCCAAAATATATATTACGCCGGTTGAAAACGAACCCGATTCGGTAAATATTAGCGTGGTTACCAAAGACAAGTATCCTATTGGATTGAGTGGGGATGTAAAAGATATAAACTACTTTATTGTGGAACCCTACAACCGAAACTTTTTGGGTTTGGGGCATCGTTTAGGCGCTACGATGTTATATAAAGGTAACGAAGATCAAAAGTTTGGTTATGGCATGGATTACGAAATAGACAATGTTATGGGAACGTTTATTAGTGCCGAGATTGGCTACTTTAACTCCTATAGATCGGAGGTGTTCGGAACAAAATTTGAGAAACCATTTATATCGACCGATACAAAATATGGTGGCGAAATAGCGTACGAGAATATTGCAACCCGACGTATTTCTCCAGTTTATTCACCCGATTCGATTTACGACACCGAGAACTTTTATGCTGCCGATAATTACGATTTATGGCTAGGTTACTCGCTGTTTTTAAGCCGAGATATAACCAAGCCATTCTTTAATTTAGGTGCGCGTTATTACTCCGAAGTTTATAGCGAACGTCCGGATATTGATGCGGAAACAAATTTTTCGTTTCATGATAAACACACGTATTTAAGTGCTTTTTCGTATCAGCAGGTTTCGTATTTAAAAACAACTAAACTATTAAATCTGGGTGTTATAGAAGATGTTCCTGTTGGTTTTAACTTTAGTGTTATAGCAGGTTGGCAAAACACTTCGTATTATAATCGGCCTTACACCGGTA
>JAUVDE010000372.1 GCA_030595485.1 Draconibacterium sp. | reverse complement strand
CTCGTTGTACTATTTTTCTAACCACGGCGACTATAGTTTTTTGAAAACTACTGTTGCATTGTGTCCACCAAAACCAAATGTATTGCTAATAGCTACATTTATTTCCCGCTCTTTTGCCTTATTGAATGTAAAATCCAATTTTGGGTCAATTTCAGGGTCATCGGTGAAATGGTTAATAGTAGGAGGCACAGTGTTATTTTGAATTGCTAAAACAGCGGCAAGTCCTTCAACAGCTCCGGCAGCACCCAATAAGTGTCCTGTCATCGATTTGGTAGAACTAATGCTTAATTTATAAGCATGTTCGCCAAATGTGCTGAGAATTGCTTTTGGTTCAGCAATATCGCCAAGTGGAGTTGCGGTCCCATGAACGTTAATATAATCAACGTCTTCCGGTTTTAATCCTGCATCTTCAATTGCCCATTTCATTACAAGTTTTGCACCTCTTCCTTCCGGATCAGGAGCAGTCATATGAAATGCGTCACCCGACATACCACCACCTACTACTTCTGCGTAAATTTTAGCACCGCGTTTAACTGCACTTTCATATTCTTCGAATACAAAAGCTGCAGAACCTTCGCCCATAACAAAACCATCACGGTCTTTGTCGAACGGACGAGATGCTGTTTTCGGATCCTCATTGCGAGTTGACATAGCTCTCATGGAATTAAACCCAGCTACACCAGCTTCGTTAACTCCTGCTTCAGAACCACCTGTTATCATTATGTCAGCTTTTCCCATGCGAATCATGGTCATAGCGTCAATCATAGCATGTGATGCTGATGCACAAGCACTAACGGTTGTGTAGTTTGGTCCTCTGAATCCATATTTGATGGATACTAAACCACCCGCAATGTTGGCAATCATTTTAGGGATAAAAAACGGAGAAAATCTTGGTCTCTCATCTTTGAAAGCTCTTGCTTCTTCGTAAAAAGTTTGCAAACCTCCAATTCCGGCACCCCAAATAACACCGACTCTATCTCCATCAACCTTTTCCATATCCAAACCACAATCTTTAATGGCCTGGTCGGTACTCGCAAATGCAAATTGTGTATACAAATCGTATTTACGAATCTCTTTTCGCTCCATATATTCTAAAGCATCGAAACCCTTTACCTCGCATGCAAACTTTGTTGTAAACAAAGATGAGTCGAAGCGCGTGATAGGACCTGCCCCACTTACTCCGTTTTTTAGGTTTTTCCAATACTCTTCAACAGAGTTTCCCAGAGGGTTAACGGTTCCTGCTCCAGTTATTACTACCCGTTTCAATTCCATAAATGAAAATTATGAATATAAATTTACTTAACTGCTGCTTCGATGTGGTTAACTGCTTCACCAACAGTCGAGATTTTTTCAGCCTCATCGTCTGGAATAGCAAGATCAAATTCTTTTTCGAATTCCATAATTAATTCAACAGTGTCAAGTGAATCAGCACCAAGGTCATTTGTGAAAGATGCTTCAGTGGTTACTTCACTTTCGTCAACACCTAATTTATCAACGATTATTGCTTTTACTTTTGCTGCAACGTCAGACATAATTCTTAATTTTAATTAATACTAAATTTTGTTTAAAAATAATTCGCTGCAAAGTAATACATTTACGGTCTAAATCTCCAAGAAAAAAATTAAAAAAGATGTTAACAAGGCCATATACAATACATACAACAAGCTAAATTTGAACGTACTGTTTAAATATTCAAATGATTAAAGAGATGTTAAAATGGAAATAAAGAGAATCGCAATATTTGCATCAGGCTCAGGAACCAATGCACAAAATATAATTGAATACTTTTCTGATAATGAAAGTGTTATTATTGATTCGCTTTGGTCGAATAATGCCAATGCGTATGCCTTAAAAAGAGCAGAAAAGCACAATGTAGAAGCATTTGTTTTTACCCGGGAGCAGTTTACTAAAACTAACGAGATTGTTGAAACATTAAGAAATCGTAAAGTGGATTTAATCGTTTTGGCAGGTTTTCTGTGGTTAATTCCTGATAATTTGATACAAAACTTTAAGCTTGTTAATATTCATCCGGCATTATTGCCCCAATATGGAGGCAAAGGAATGTATGGAATGAATGTGCACAAAGCGGTTGTCGAGAACAAAGAAAATGAATCGGGAATATCAATTCATTACGTAAACGAGAAGTACGACGATGGAGAATTAATCTTTCAGGCTACTTGTCAGGTTGTTGAAACCGATACGCCTGAAATGGTTGCTCAAAAAATACATGAGCTGGAGCATAAACATTTCCCGGCAGTAATTGAAAAAGTACTTCAATCGAGCTAAACGACTTATTTTGTCGATACATTTATTAACTCAAACCTATATTGAGGTTAATAAATTCTACAATTTAACATATCGTGTTAAAATATGTTAAGCACACTATACGCGGCGTTTCATTAAAATTATCTTTGCTGGCATGAGTCGAAAAATGCTAATTACTTTAATTGTTCTGATGGCAGTGGTGCTATCGGGTTTAATGTTGGTGCAGGCTTCCATGATTAAGTCAGCCTCCGACATTCGCGAAGAACAATTTAATAAGCAAGTACAAAACGCATTAGCGCAAGTGGCCCGTCAGCTAGAGGCTGATGAGGAATACGAAGCCCGACGACTCGTAGCTGAAGGACGTATTCCAGGTGCAGTTAATTATAAAGATGGGATAAGTCCTGTTTTTCCAGGGAATGGCATGGCTGGGTTTTTAAATTTTCAGGCTGTCTATTCCAAGAATAGTATTTATGGGAAAGCAAAGGAGCAAAATCTTTCAGAAAAAAAGGACAGTACTGAACAGATAACACCAATTGTTAGTATTGAAGAATTACTTATAAGTAATCGTGAGCAACAACGCAGACGTGAGCAATACCTGCGGGATGGTAGATGGAAGAATGTTGAAATATTGTTTCTTGAAGACCGGCCAATTGAAGCCAGAATTGACACTGCGAGATTAACACAATTGCTAACGCAAGCTATGGCTCAAACCGAGATTGTTCTAGAATATAAGCATGCGGTAACCAATGCTACCTTTGGTAGAGAGGAAGTGTTGGTTGGAGAAGTAGATTATCAGGTTGGGAAAAGGAAGAAGGAGTTTAGTCAGTTACTTTTCCAGAATGATTATGGTGGTGCAAAACCGAATTATTTGAATGTTTATTTTCCACACCGTAAAGAATATCTGATAAAACAAACCGGGTTAACCATTATACCAACGATAATTTTAACCGGACTATTAATTGGTATTTTTGTTTACGCCATAATGGTTATTTTTCGTCAGAAGAAGCTTTCGAGCATTAAAAACGACTTTATTAATAATATGACCCACGAGTTGAAAACACCAATTTCAACTATTTCGTTGGCAAGTCAAATGTTAGAAGATGGAAGTGTTTCAAATACTCCAGCAATGGTTGCTCATGTTTCGAAAGTAATTAATCAGGAAAGTAAGCGTTTGGGGTTTCAGGTTGAAAAAGTGCTGCAGATGGCCGTATTTAACGAAGGTCGCTTGAAACTGAAACTGCGCGAATTCGATGTAAATAAGATGATTACAACGGTTACCAGTAACTTCGAGTTGCGTGTTAACAATAAAAATGGTAATTTAAAAACTGAAATATCGGCTGAAAATGCAAGTATTAAAGGAGACGAGGTACACATCACTAATGTAATCTTTAACCTGCTCGATAACGCAATGAAGTATAGTTCCGAGA
>JAUVDE010000092.1 GCA_030595485.1 Draconibacterium sp. | reverse complement strand
CGTAGGAGACAACGGTTTTGCCGGCATTAAATGCTGTCTTTGTTAATGCCTCGCTCTGTTCAACTTTTAGAGCCCACGCAGCAATTTCGTTGTTGTTTTGCAAGGCAATCTCTGTCACCTTATTTAATTTCAAATCAGTACTTTGCCCATAGCTTGAAAAAGCCGGAATGAGCATTAAAAACAAAATAACAGCACCCTTCGAGCGGATAAATCGTGGAGGGAACAATTTGATTCCAACCACATTATAAAAGATTTCGAAGAGTAAAGGCAGGGCAATCATTGTGAGCATGGTTGAAGTTACCAACCCGCCGATAACTACTGTTGCCAGTGGACGTTGAACTTCGGCGCCTGCTCCACTTGAAATTGCCATAGGTAAAAATCCCATGGCAGCTGCTCCGGCAGTTAGCATAACAGGTCGCAAACGGTTTTTTGTACCTTTTATAATTAACTCGCGCATGTCGGTAATTCCTTGATGTTGAAGTTCTTTTAAGTGTTCTATTAAAACAATTCCGTTTAATACTGCTATTCCAAAGAGCGCAATAAAACCGACACCGGCAGAAACACTAAACGGCATTCCACGCACCCATAAAAGAAAAACTCCACCCACAGCAGATAATGGAATTGCAGTAAAAATCATAATAGCATCTTTTAATGATTTAAAGGCAAAATGCAGGAAAATAAAAATCAGTAGTAAGGCGATGGGAACGGCTAGCAAGAGGCGATTACTCGCATTTTTCAAATTCTCAAACTGTCCTCCATATTCGATGTAGTTACCCGGAGCAAGTTTTATATTGTTCTCAACTAAAACTTGAATGTCTTCAACAACCGATTGTAAGTCGCGGTTACGCACATTTACGCTAACCACAACCCGGCGGCGTGTATTTTCTCGTGAAATCTTTGCAGGTCCTTCGGTGTATTCAATGTCGGCAAGCTCGTCAAGCGGAACCTGTAAACCACTTGATACCGGAACCTGAAGCTGACGAATGTCTTCAATATCTGTGCGGTTTTGGCTTTCGTAACGCATAACCATATCGAAGCGTTTTCGCCTTCAAAAACAACTCCTGTTATTGCACCACCAAAAGCCGCCGACAAACAGTTGTTCAGCGTGCTTATGTCGACTCCGTATTGTGCAATTTTGCTTCGATTATAACTGACTTTTATCTGCGGCAAACCCGAAGTTTTTTCCAAAATAATATCGCTGGCTCCCGGTACATTTTCGATTAAATCTTTTATTTCATTTGCTTTTTCATCAATGTAATCGAGGTCTTCGCCAAATATTTTAATGGCAATGTCGGAGCGCACTCCAGTAATCAATTCGTTAAAACGCATTTCAATGGGTTGCGTAAATTCATATTCCACTCCCGGAATTATCGAAAGGGCTTCCTTAAATTTATCTGCCAACTCGTCTTTTGTATCAACAACCGTCCAATTGTCTTTGGGTTTTAGTTTGATAATCATGTCAATTTCTTCCATCGACATGGGGTCGGTTGGAACCTCGGCGGCACCAATCCGCGAAACAATTTGTTCTACTTCATCCGGAAAATTCGCGATTAAAATATTTTCCATTTTTGTGGTCATTTCTACGGTTTTGGATAAAGACGTTCCGGTTTTTAATACCGGTTGAATCACAAAGTCACCTTCGTCGAGCGTTGGAACAAATTCGCCGCCCATTTTGGAAAACAGTATTCCAGTGAAAATTAACGAAGCGACGGCAGCTCCTAGTACGATACGTTTGTGGTTGCACGACCATTTAATAACTGGGAGATAGGATTTTTGGGCCTGGTCCATTATCCAGTCGGAAATATTTCGTTTGTTCGATTTATTTGGTTTTAAAAACAACGATGCGGCAACTGGAAGCCAGGTTAAACCAAGAATCATGGCGCCGATAATGGCAAATGAAAACGAGAGTGCCATGGGATGAAACATTTTGCCTTCAACTCCGCTTAAGGAAAGAATGGGGATAAAAACAATTAAAATAATGACTTGCCCAAAAATGGCAGATTTCATCATTTTCGTAGCGCCTTCAAACGAAATCTTATCCATTATTGTTTGCTTTTCGTCGCCTTTTGTACCAATAATATCATTCTTGAGCACTGCAATTCGAAGTGCAATAAATTCAACAATTATAACTGCACCATCGATTATAATCCCAAAATCGAGCGCCCCCAAACTCATTAAGTTGGCATCAATTCCAAAAATATACATCATCGAAATGGTGAAAAGCAAAGAAAGCGGAATCATAGATGCAATTACCAGTGCCGAACGCACATTTCCCAACAGCAACATTACAATCAGCATAACGATTATGGCACCAAGAATAAGGTTTTCGGAAATGGTAAACGAGGTTTTTGCAATCAACTCGCTGCGTTCAATTATCGGGTTAATAAAAACTCCGTCGGGCAGGTTTTTCTGAATTTCGGCAACGCTCAATTTTACTTCGCTTATCACCTCCTTCGAATTACCATCTTTAAGCATCATTATTTGCCCCAGTACCGTTTCGCCCTTTCCGTTGGCGGTAATTGCCCCAAACCGGTTGGCAAAACCAAAATGAACTTTGGCAATGTTTTTTATCAAAATTGAAGTGCCCGAATTGTTTTTAACAACAATGTTTTCAATGTCTTCCAGCGATTTAATTTGTCCGTCACCACGAATAAAATAACTCTGATTTGTCTTCTCGATGTACGAACCACCCGAAATATTGTTGTTTCGCTCCAGCGCATCAAAAACCTCGATTAAAGTAATGTCGAAGCTTTTTAGTTGCGAAGGATTTATCGCAATCTCGTATTGTTTTAAATAACCTCCCCAGCTATTAATTTCAACTACCCCGTTTATCCCCGACAATCTTCGTTTTACTATCCAATCCTGAATAGTTCTTAAATCCATCGCGGTATATTTCTCTTCGAAACCGGGTTTAACATCTAAAACATATTGATATATTTCTCCTAAACCAGTTGAAATTGGTCCCATCTCCGGGCTCCCATAAACTTCGGGGATATTGGCAGAAGCACTTTTTATTTTCTCCGCAATTAATTGGCGTGGTAAATAGGTTCCCAGTTTTTCATCGAAAACAACGGTAACCACCGATATTCCAAATTTGGAAATCGAGCGAATTTCGTTTACGCCCGGCAAGTTTGCCATTTCCATTTCTACAGGAGCAGTAATAAATTGTTCAATTTCCTGGGTCGATAAATTACCGGAAGTGGTGATTACCTGCACTTGATTATTGGTAATGTCGGGAACTGCGCCCAAGGGGATTTTAAAAATTGAATACAATCCAAAGGCTGCAATGGTAAACGTAAATAGTATTACTATTAATTTATTCTTTACGCTGAAATCAATTATTTTCTCCAACATAATATTTTTGGTTCTTAAGGATGGAAATCAATTTTGGTTCTTATAACGGACATATAATTGTTTGATTTTGTTCTGTTAATTTTGAATTAATTACCAATTGCCTGATTATATTGCTCTTGCTAGTTGATGTAGTTGTTTAGAATGGGTTTAAATTGGCAGTTAATAAGCTCTGTTAAATGTAGAAATCATTTTGATAAGAAGCAACCGATAATAACGAGAATATAGTTTGTGGAGGATGATTATATTTGGCTTAGCTTGGAATTGGGAGATTTATTTTTCTTTTTGTTAAGAAGGAGGAAAAAACAATTCTATAGAAAATGTGACTTAACTGATTGCAAAAAAGAACTCCGAGCTTACTATAAACTCAGCTATAAAACTTTAGGACACGATGTAGAATTACTTGTACAAAGAAGGTGGTTTTAAAATAATAATAAAAGAAAAGCCGGACAATTCGTCCGGCTTGAAATAATAGAAAAACTATTAAATATTTTTAAATGTCTCTAAACACTCACAATTTCTTCTACTTCTTTTACCTCATAATTCCCATCCACAATTAAATCAGCCTTGGATTTTAAGGCAAGCATGTTTTGGTGCTCCATTTCTAGCACCTGAAAGCGAAATTCATCATTTACTTCTTTTCCTCGTGAACCACGCTTTTTCTTGGTTTCGTGGTAAGTTAAGTCAATATATACGCGCAAATCAATATCCTTTATCTTTATAGCATAAAGTCCATCAACCACCAATATGTCAATGTCGGAAAAATTAGTAATTAGTTTATCGGTTTGTTTCGAAACAATGTCAACACATGGCATAAGCGCCTCACGTCCTTCTTTAAATTCTTTGATGTTACGATTTAAAAGTTTCCAATCGTATTCTTTATATCCAACCTTTTTAACTCCATTTTCCTTTCTCCATTGTGTACGGATATTCGGTGGAATTTTATAATAATTATCAGTGTGTAGAATTTTTACACGCTGCCCTTGTTTTTTCAACAACAACGCTAAGGAATGAGAAAGTTCAGATTTTCCAGCACCCGATTCACCAGAAATAGCTACAATAAACCGGTAACCTTTCTTTTTCTTACTTTCTTTTTCTACCAGAATTTTATAAATAGAATCTGCAGCAATTTTATGCTTTTCATCAATTAATAGTACATCACCCAACATCTATCAAACACTTTTTAATTAATAACTTAATATCTCTTCCCGATTGGTCGGTAAAATTATTTTTTTATTTGAGAATTCAATCTCAACCTCTTTAGAAATTTTACTTTTAACTTCAATTTTTAATTGCTTGTGTGATAAGTCAATCGTATAATGATTGTTTTTATACCAAAAATTAAACTTTAGGGACTTCCAGTTTTTAGGTAATGAAGGATTTATTTTAAGGTATTTTGTTTTCAGATTAACTCCGGCAAATGTTGTTATGGCCATTAAAACTGTTCCTCCCATTACTCCGGCGTGTATTCCTTCAGCAGTTGTTCCTCCCTGAATATCGGTAAAGTCGCTCTGAAGTGCCTCAAAATACAACTTATTCCCCTCTTCTTTATTCCCAAACAAGTTGGCAAGGTATGCATGTACCACACGGCTTAATGTAGAACCATGCGACGTTCTGTTTAAATAATATTCGTAATTCTTTCTGAGATAATTTTCCGGAATTCTTTTGCCTGTATTTTTGAATATTCCCGTAACATCTTCTTCATCAATGTTATAAAAAGTCATTAAGGTGTCGGCTTGTTTGGCCAGTTTGTAATCATCGGGTGATTTTCCTTCGGCTTTCAAAATTCGGTCGAGGCGATAAATATTTTTATATTTTTCGCGGTAGGCATCCCAGTCGAGTTCTTTTAATTCAAAATAGCCATCAAACTGTTCAATTATTCCTTCATCAGATACCGGGATATTTAAATTTTCAGAGATTATTTTCCAGTTTTCAATTTCTTCGTTTGAAAGATGAATTTTTGAAGTTATTTCATTTTGACTATTTTCTGAAAGTTTACCAAGAATTTCAAATGCTTTTGCAAAAAGCCATGCAACCATAATATTGGTGTAAGCATTGTCTTTTAATCCACCATTCGGACTTTTTTTATGTTCTTCATGAAACTCATCAGGCCCCATAACTTTTAAAATACTGTATCGCCCGGTAGATTCATCTTTTTCTGATTTACTTGCCCAAAATCTACAGATTTCAAGGAACATTTCGGCACCACCATTTTCCATAAAACCAACATCGTTGGTAACCTGAAAATAATACCAGGTGTTGTAAGCAATTGCAATTGAAATGTGACGTTGTAATGAGCTGTAATCGTCTCCCCATTTACCTGAAATTGGATTTAAGTGAACAACCTGAGTTTCTTCGCCACCATCGCTTCCACTTTGCCACGGGAACATTGCTCCATTGTAACCATATTCTTTGGCATATTCGCGGGCTTTTTCAATTCGCCGGTACCGGTAATTTAATATTGATTTAGCCACTTCAGGAAAAAACAGATTATACACAGGCATAATGTATAATTCGTCCCAAAAAATATGACCCCGATAAGCTTCTCCGTGTAATCCGCGTGCTGCAATTCCGGCATCTATGTTTTTGTTGTGCGGTGATGCTGCCACCATTAAATGATACAAATGCAAACGAATTAACATTTGAGATTTCGGATCGCCATCGATTTGAATGTCAATAAGATCCCATATTTTATTCCATGCCAGCTCACTCTCCTCTAAAATTGATTTGAATGAATTAGCCTTATTTATTTCGCTTTTACATCTTTCAAGAGGATTTTTAACATCATCTTTTTTTGAAGTAAAAATGGCAATTGTTTTTTCAACTGTTAACTTTTCATTTTGGGCTAAATCTACATTTAACTCAAATGAAATTTTTCCTGAAACAGCTTTGCTGTTGGCAGAAACATTTATTGGCTTTTCGGTTTTTAAAACCGAATGTTTGGTCGCCTGCGCAATTTCTATTTCAGATTGAACCGTTTTAACAAGCAGCCAGGCAATTTTTTCATCCGCTCCTTGATCAACTACTTTTAAATGTTTCTGATTGAGATCGCGGTACCGAGCAACACCATCATTTATAATATGACCATCAATTTCAGATTTAATTTCGATTCTACTCGAATAATTAAGTGGTGTAATTGTGTATTGTAATGCAGCCAAATGAGGGTTAGCCATGCTTGCAATTCTGGAACTGCAAATTTTAGTCTGCCTTCCTTTGTTATCTTCAACAACCAAAGTTTTTGATAGACAACCGTTGGCAAAATTCAAACTACGATTCAGTGAAATAATTTTTGTTTTATTTATGTCGAGCCAATCACCGTTATCAATTTTAAAGTTAAGCGATAGCCAGTTCGGAATATTTACAAAATCTTCGTTTTCAATATCTCTATCTGCTACTGTAGAAATCAGGCGGTTGTAAAGTCCGGCAATGTATGTTCCCGGATAATTGGTGTCTGAAGCCGACGTTTCTTCCAGTGCACCTCGTGTGCCGAAGTAACCATTTCCAATAGTTAATAGCGATTCGCGAGATTTTTCTTTTTTCGGATCGTAATCGGAATATTCCAGCGACCAAGGATTGTATTTCTCTGTTTTGCGTTTTTCCAACATAAATTATTTGGGTTTTGTTAATTGAATTTTGCAAATATTTTATTTAATCCTTCAATTCCACCTATTTCGTCCAGGTCTTCAACAACAATATGGGCTCCAGCTTCCTGTAATTCTTTTACATTATTTTCGCGGGCAATTCCAATTGTTAACCCAAATTCTCCTTTAACTCCCGCCTGTACACCCGAAACGGCATCTTCAACAACTATCGATTTTGAATAATCTGCTTTTACAATATCGCATGCGGTAGTAAAAATGTCTGGCTCTGGTTTTCCATGTAATCCTAATTCTGCTGAAACAACACCATCAACTCTGGCTTCAAAAATACTCAGCAAGTCTACTCTTTCTAAAACTGGTTTGCAGTTTTTGCTCGACGACGCCACTCCCAATTTTATTTTGGCCTCTTTTAACTCATTCAATAATGCTACAGTTGAAGGATAAACTTCCACGCCCTCTTGATTTAAGACTTTATTAAATGCATCGTTTTTACCATTACCAAGTCCGCAAACCGTTTCTTTTTCAGCTTCGTCAGATGTTTCACCAAAGGGAATATCAATTCCTCTCGATTCCAAAAAACATTGAACACCTTTGTAACGTGGTCTTCCATCTACATAAGGGAGATAATCACCAGCGTGGGTGAATTCAATAAATTTCTCTCCGTGTTCAGCTTCTCGTTTTCTTAAATATTCATCGAACATTTTTTTCCAGGCAGCGGCATGGGTAAGTGCCGTTTTGGTAATAACTCCATCCATATCGAATATTACCGCATCGAAAGTAAGGTTTTTGCTCATTTTTAAATTGTTTTTATTGTTACAACAAACATATGCAGTAACTGTTTACCTTTTGATTTATATAACAATATATTTGGTCGTTCCCAAATAAAGTATATAATGTGTTACCGTAAAAGTGAGAATTTTTCTCAAACGTTTTTTTGTGAAAATAGTGATTTTAATGTTTACTGTCAATAAACACCTAATTGTAAAGTATGAAACGATTATTCATGATTTCCAACAGATTGCCTTTACAGGTAGTTGATAACAATGGAGAAAAAGAGTTAAGTCCATTTACAGATGGTTTTGATTCCGGATTAAGTAACTTTTATAATTCGTTCGATATAAAATGGGTTGGTAGAGCTGGAGTTAATATTGACGAAATTAGTGAAAGCGAAAAACAAGACATCGACAATAAATTCAGAACTGATAATTGCATTCCTATTTACATAGACCAGCATTTAAGAGAAGAATTTATTGAAGGTTTTTGTGATAATACTATCTGGCCGACATTTAACTATTTCACACAAATGTCGCATTATAATCCAACGCACTGGGAAGCATATAAAAAAGTAAATCAGTTGTATGCCGATACTATTGCTAAATATGTTGGTGAAGATGATATTTTGTGGATTCACGACTACCACTTAATGTTGCTGCCAAAATTAATTCGCGAAAAAGTACCCAATGTCTCTATTGGTTATTTTCAACATATTCCTTTTCCCTCGTTCGAAGTATTTCGACTTTTGCCCTGGAGAATGGAGTTGCTTGAAGGAATTTTGAATGCTGATTTAGTTGGATTCCATACTTACGATTACCAAAGGCACTTTATGAGTTGTGTGCGAAGGTTACTTGGACACGAAACCGTTTTTAACCGTATTCGTTTAGATGAACGGATTGTAAAAGTTGATGCTTTTCCGAAAGGAATTGATTTTGAATTTTTTAATAATGCAGCTAAAGAACTTGCTGAAAATAATGCAAATCAAGATTCAGAAATTCGTAACGAGTTAAAAGCATTTTTGCGAAAAGATAAAGACAGAAAGATTATACTGTCGATTGACAGACTCGATTACACAAAAGGAATTCCGGATAGAATAAAATCCTTCGAACTATTTCTGAAAACGTACCCCGAATACATAGAAAAAGTAAGCCTGTTTTTGTTTGTTAAACCATCACGTGAAAATGTTAGCAATTACCAGGATTTAAAAAGGCAGTTGGACGAGTTGGTTGGCAGAATAAATGGTATGTACGGTTCGATTGGGTGGATGCCAATTTGGTATTTTTATAAGGCAATGGACAGGATGGAATCGATTGAATTGTACAGTAGTGCCGATATTGCTTTGATAACACCAACCAGAGATGGTATGAATTTACCCGCAAAAGAATACATTGCCAGTAGAGTTGACAAAACCGGCGTGCTAATTTTAAGTGAAATGGCGGGTGCTGCAAAGGAGTTAGGGGAGTCTCTAATAGTGAATCCAAATAGCCGAACTGAGGTTTCTGAAGCAATTTATCAGGCTTTAAATATGAGTAAGACTGAGCAAATTAAACGCAACTCAGTACTTCAGAAAAGATTAAGCATTTATGATGAAGAACGTTGGGCTAACGATTTTATTCATGGTTTAGAGGGGGTGAAAAAGTTACAAGAATCGAGTTATACCCGAAAAGTAACAAAACAGGTCAGTGATAAGTTAGTGGAAAAATATAGAAGCAGTAAAAAGCGAATTATTTTTCTCGATTACGATGGAACATTAACTGGGTTTCATAACGATCCGCAAAAAGCAATGCCCGACGAGGAACTCTATTCAATAATGGGAAAACTAACGGCAAATAAAAATAATACTGTAGTGGTAATTAGTGGTCGCGATAAAGAAACACTTTCGAAATGGTTTAAGCAGTATTACGATAATTTAGCATTTATTGCCGAACATGGAGTTTGGAATAAAAACCCTGGAACGGAATGGAGTATGAGTAGCCAAATTGACAAAGATTGGATGGAAGTTATTGAACCTGTTTTGCAAAATTTTGTCGACCGCACACC
>JAUVDE010000405.1 GCA_030595485.1 Draconibacterium sp. | reverse complement strand
TTATTTAAAACAAAACGATTGGTTTAACTGGAAAAGTGGAAATAGAACACGCAAGGTTTATGTGAAAGTAAAAGAATTGAAAGAGTTGCGTGCCTCATCGGGTTCCGATGTTTATTGCGAAAACACCTTAAAAGGTGATGCCCTGAAAGTAAGTGCAAGCAGCGGAAGCGATGTAAATTTGAATGTTTTCTACAAAAACCTATCGATTGACACCAGCAGTGGTTCCGATGCAAAAGCAAAAGGGAAAGTTAAATTTTTAGATGTTGAAGCCAGCAGTGGTTCCGACATTAAAGCACAATATTTAGAGTCGAAAATATGTAAAGCAAGAGCAAGTAGTGGTTCCGATATTTCGGTTAGTGTATCGGACGAAATTTATGCAAAAGCCAGCAGTGGCGCCAACATTAAATATTATGGTTCTCCACAAGTTCGAGATACCGACGAATCGAGCGGTGGTGATGTACGACAGAAATAAACCACTATGCATTGGAAATACATAGGTTTAAGACTTGAATTAAATTTGAAAAATTAATATGAATCCGGTTACAAGACAGAAGTTAGAAGTCAGAAGAAAAACATATTCACCCTGTCTATTTCTTGTCTTCGGTCTCCTGTCATCGGTCTTCGGTCAAAAAATAGAAATTTATAGAGACTAAAGTAGCTGCAATAAATATTGAACTCAATAACAATTTAGACGGGACATCCCGTCTTTTTTTATGCTCTATTGCGAAGCAATTCAATATAAAGCATAATTTTGTGCTTGTAATTTATGAAGGAATCTTTCAGAAAAAGTCTTATTCTGTTTACAACCCTACTACTGACTTGTGCAGCTACATTTGCGCAGCACGGGAATCCTTTACAGTTTTTTTCTAACATTAGCCAGGCGGCTCAAACAAACCCAGCTTTTCAGAACCAAACAGAAAAATTAGTAGTTGGCCTGCCCCTGATTGGTGGAACCTCTGCAAACTGGAATGCTAATTTTGCGATTGCCGATTTCCACACGAATGATTTCTCATTCGACTTTGAAAATTTCTACAATTCGCTTGATGAGCCTGGCAAAGCTTTTTCCACTGCTCAAACACCCCTTATTTATTTAAGTCTGAAAAAGAAAAATAATACATTTAGCTTTTCCATTGTAGAGCGGTTTTATGGATTGACAGATTTTGACCCGGAAATTTTGAACTTTTATGCACAAGGGCTACAACCTTACTATGGTAAAAACGAAGATATCGGTTCTGTATCTATAAAAAGTCAGTATTTTCGAGCGGTTTCTTTTGGATATGCAAACCAAATATGGAAAGACTTGAGCATTGGTATTCGTCCTAAAATACTGTTTGGCAAGCTCTTTTACGAAGCGGACAATGTTAATTTGGCAGTAGAAACTATACTTGAAGAAGAAAAGCTACTTGTAATACCCGAAGGAGATATAACAATCTCAGGTCCGGTAGAAGTTGTTGTTGAAGAAGAGAACGAATATGTTTCGATAAAACCTGACATCAAACCCTCAGACTATTTTCTAAAACCTCGAAACATGGGAGCTGCTATCGACTTTGGTCTCACTTACAACCTGGATAAACAAACCGAGATTTCGCTTTCAATAATCGACCTTGGTTTTACAAGCATAAAATACAAAGCTTATACTACTTCATTCACCGAAACTTTAGATTACCACAAAGATAATTTGTACCAATCGCACGATCCGGAAGCTCCAAGATATTGGTCGCCACAATATGCTTCACGAACAATGAGTGACTCCATCCCTTACATAACGATTGTTAATGATTATTCGAAACAAACACTTGAACCACTACCTTTTCAGTTTAATGTGCAAATTAAGTACAAGCTGCCAAACAACTTACAGCTTGGAGCAGCCAACAACTATATTTATTATAAGAATCATTCTTCTAACTTTTTCTCAGGCTTTGTTCAAACCCATTTAAGCGACAAGTTTGAAGCAGTTGCTACGATAAGCTTATATGATTTTGAAAAAATAATGCCCGGGCTTGGCGTAAACTACAGCGGCCAATCTGTTCAATATTATCTTTCTACCAATAATATTATTGAGCTTATACAAACAACTTCATCAAAAAACTTAAATTTGTCGTTTGGTGTGAATTTTTTATTTTCCGTCCATTAAAAATTAGATTAATTATGATTTTGTTTGTTCTACTATTCGTGCCTAAATTTATTATTACAATTGCGATAATTGTTCTAGTATATTATGGGTTTAAATTTTTTTCACGTCATATTCTTCCCATGCTTATTGATAAAGGCATGAAAAATATGCAACAAAAAATGCAGAATCAACAAAGCAATAATAAACCGTCGCGCCCCGAAGGTGAGGTGACAATTGAAAAGAAGCAAAGCAACAAAGCCAAATCATCCCAAAAAGGTGATGACTATGTTGATTTTGAAGAAGTGGACTAAGAAAGTGGACAGTCTCAGTTGCAGTACACAGTGGAATCTACATTAAAATTTAAACTCTAAACTTTAAACTCTGAACCCTGAACTCTGAACTTCGGATTTTTCTCCTATTTTTGTGCTTCAATTCAGATAATTATAGACAAATGGCACAGGAAGATATTTTCAAAAAACTGATAGCACACTGCAAAGAATATGGTTTTGTTTTTCAATCGAGCGAGATTTACGATGGACTTGGCGCAGTTTACGACTACGGTCAATTAGGCGTTGAACTAAAAAACAATATCAAAAAATATTGGTGGGATAGCATGGTTAAACTTCATGAAAATGTAGTTGGACTGGATTCTGCAATTTTTATGCACCCAACTATTTGGAAAGCTTCGGGCCACGTTGATGCTTTTAACGACCCACTTATCGATAATAAAGATTCGAAAAAACGCTACCGTGCCGATGTTCTTATTGAAGATCAGCTGGGTAAACTAGAGGAAAAAATGAACAAAGAAGTTACCAAAGCAAAAAAACGTTTTGGCGATTCTTTCGATGAAAAACAATTCCGCGAAACCAATCCTCGTGTTTTAGCGAACCAAAAGAAACACGATGACTTACATGCTCGTTTTGCAAAAGCACTTAATGACAATGACCTTCAAGAACTGAAGCAAATTATTGAAGACCAGGGAATTGTTTGCCCAATGTCTGGTTCACGCAACTGGACCGATGTACGTCAGTTTAACCTGATGTTCTCTACCGAAATGGGAAGTACAGCAGAAGGTGCAAACACTATTTATTTACGTCCAGAAACTGCGCAAGGTATTTTTGTAAACTACTTAAACGTGCAAAAAACGGGTCGTATGAAAATTCCTTTCGGAATTGCACAAATTGGTAAAGCTTTCCGTAACGAAATTGTTGCACGTCAGTTTATTTTCCGTATGCGCGAATTCGAACAAATG
>JAUVDE010000301.1 GCA_030595485.1 Draconibacterium sp. | reverse complement strand
GGTAGGCAGCTATTTACCAAATACGTGGGGCTTATTCGATATGCACGGAAATGTAGCAGAATGGACTTCATCATTATACGAATCAAATGGAACTACTCAAGACCAATTTTATAACGAAAATATGAAAGTGGTAAAAGGCGGCTCATGGCGTGATAGACCTAAAAAATCGAAATCGGGTAGCAAACGTTACTACGAACCTTATCAAAAAGTTTATAATGTAGGATTTAGAGTGGTTATTAATTAGTCATTCAGTTTGTAATTTTTAACCCATCCATTAAATTCAGAACCAGCTGGAGGATTAAATCTTGTAAGCTACCTAACTACCATATTAAATACATCGTGAAAGTATGGTGAAAAAAGAATACTCATTAGGCATTTCATATGCAGGCAATTGGAAGAAGCCATAAGTCGTGAAATTCCTGATGATTTTGTTGAGTTGGATCATAAAATGTACTCAACTCTCTTTTTTATAAATCTCAAAACTTTTTTCGAAATTGATGTGTCGGAACGGCTTATAAATTATATTTATGATCTCAATTAAATAAGAGGTACTAAAAAACAGTCAGAAAGAAATGACAAATACATCAGCACTAAGTAAACGCATTGAAGTTGTGGACGTACTCCGTGGATTTGCCATTATGGCAATTATGTTACTTCATAATGTTGAACGATTTAATTTGTATGTGTTTCCCGGAGGATTTAATGGAATGAGTTCATTGGATCGTGGTATTTGGGATACGTTATTTTTTCTTTTCGCTGGAAAAACCTATTCCATTTTTGCCTTGCTATTTGGCTTCACCTTTTATATAATGTACTCAAAGCAACAAGAACGAGGTGCTGATTTTGGAGGAAGATTCTTGTGGCGTTTGTTATTGTTGGCAACATTTGCAACGGTTAATGCAGCTTTTTTCCCGGGCGAAGTATTAATGTTATATGCTGCTGTGGGAATAATTTTGTATTTGGTTCGCAAATGGAATAACAAAGCTATACTGATCTTAGGGATAATCTTTTTGTTACAACCAGTTGAGTTGTATTATTTTGTTCGACAATTATTAGACGCCGCCTGGGAGTTGCCTCAACAAATTAATCGTGGAATGCATGGAGGAGTTAAAGCTTACCTTAATGATGGAACTTTTGGGGCTTTAGTAAAAGGGAACACTACAATTGGACAGGCCTGGAGTATGTTGTGGGCTATTGAAAATGGACGCTTCCTACAAACAGCCGGATTGTTTTTAATGGGCTTATTAATTGGTAGAAAAGGATGGTTCGCTGATCTGGTAAAATATAAAAAGACATGGCTTGCAATTCTGATTGTTGCGATAATTGCAAGTACTGTTTTATATTTTGTGCGACTGGAAGTGTTCATGGACAAAGAATACATATACCGCCGTTCAATAGGTGTAGCGGTAGATATGTGGTGGAAGTTTTACTTTACTTTTATTTGGGTAAGTTTATTTGCACTATTATATAAAACGGTAAGTTTTCAAAAAATTATGTCGCCGTTTAAAGCTTACGGAAAAATGAGTTTAACCAATTACGTGACTCAATCAATAATTGGTTCAATTTTGTATTTCAAATTTGCTTTCGACCTTGCACCTAAAATTAGTGTTACAGCAAGTTTGGGTGTAGGAGTAGTGTTGTTTTTATCACAAATAACCTTCTGTAATTGGTGGATCAATAACTACAGACAAGGGCCACTGGAAAAACTTTGGCATATGCTTACATGGATTAAACGCGAAGATGGAAAGCTAAAACTGGCACGTGTCCCCGTCAAGAAATAGCAATAAGGATGTAAAGGTTAGTTAATTCCTTTGCGATACGCTGATGGACTTACGCCAACTTTCTTTTTGAAGAGCAGACTGAAATAATGAATGGTTTGGAATCCGAGGTCTAGACTAATTTCTTTTATGCTTTTATTCGTTGAAACCAGCAACTCTTTGGCTCTAATTATTCGTAATTGAAGATGATATTGGCCCGGGGAAACGCCGGTATACTTTTTAAACATTTTACGGAAATAGGAATAGCCAACATTATAATGCGCTGCTGTTTCTTCAAGGTTTATAGTTTCTTCAATATTTTGACGCATGGCAAATCGAACTTCTTCAATAATTTTTGCAATACGTTTTCCTGACAAACCTTTTTGTTTTTCAAAAGAGATAATGTAACCCAGCAGTTTTACTACTAAACCTGAAGCAATTTGTTGATAACCTGGCTGTTCTTTTTCAACCAAATCTAAGATTTTCAGATGCGTATCGATTAACTCTTCTTTAATACCACAATTAATAACAGGCTGTTCTTTCGTGAATAACTTATTTTGAAGCAACTGTTCAGCAATTTTGCCACTAAATCCAACATAATTCTCAACCCAACCTGTTTTCGTCAAAGGCTTATATCGGTGCCATTCATTAGGGAAAATCACGAATACAGAACCTTCTGAAACATGGAAACGCCCTTGTTTATTTTCGAAAATTCCTGCACCCTGAGAAATGTAATTAATTTGGAACTCACGAAGTATACGTCCATTTTCCCATGTAAAACTATATTCCGAAGGATGTTGCCCGGGTGGATAAATTGTTTCTGGGGCTATTTGTGCCGAACCAGCAACATTTAGATGAATGCCCCACGAAATATCTTCGTCACTTGTAGTTAAATATTTGAACTGTCTCTTCATTTATTAGTGCCAAAAAGTATAAATAAAAGGTCAAATATAGTATTGATATTGCTCATTTACAATGTTATGTTTGTAATGGTATTAAAACATATTCATAGTCAGAATTATAAAACTAAATCAATAAAGTAAAATTATGCAAGCATTATTAGGAATCTTATATCACTCCATTGGTGGAATAGCATCGGGTAGTTTTTATATGCCATTTAATAAAGTAAAAGGATGGGCATGGGAAAGTTATTGGATTGTGGGTGGAATTTTTTCGTGGTTAATTGTACCACCTCTGGCAGCCTGGTTAACCGTTCCCGGGTTTGGTGAGATTATCTCAGCAAGTTCAAGTCAGATTTTATTCTTCACCTTTTTAATGGGACTACTTTGGGGAATTGGTGGCTTGTCATATGGGCTTGGAGTTCGTTACCTTGGAATGTCGCTTGGCAACTCAGTGGTGCTTGGTTTTTGTGCAGCTTTTGGAGCAATCGTTCCTTCTATTTACTACAATATTAATCCAACCGAAGGAAAAATCTCTTTTACCGATATGATGGCAACATCAGGCGGACAACTGGTATTGTTAGGCGTATTTGTCTGCCTTGCCGGAATCGCTATTTCCGGATGGGCCGGAATGATGAAAGAAGGTGAGCTTTCGGATGAAGAGAAGAAAAAGACGGTAGCTGAATTTAGTTTAGTTAAAGGATTAATTATCGCCGTACTTTCCGGTATTTTAAGTTCGTTTTTCAACTTCGGAATTGAAGCCGGAAAACCGATGGCTGATGCTGCGGTTGTTGCTGGTTTTAATCCACTTTACCAAAACAATGTAACCTTTGTCGTTATTCTATGGGGAGGTTTAACAACCAACCTAATCTGGACCACAATTTTAAGCCTGAAAAATAAATCGTACGGCGATTTTGTAAACAAAAATACACCAATCGTTAAAAATATATTGTTTTCGGCACTTGCCGGAACTACCTGGTTTTTGCAATTCTTTTTCTACGGAATGGGTGAAAGTAAAATGGGTAACGGTGCCAGTTCTTGGATTCTGCATATGTCAACCATAATTTTAACAGCAAATATGTGGGGGATTTACCGTCGCGAATGGAAAGGCGTTGCCACAAAAACCAAATGGACAATTACGGTTGGGATTGCAGTAATACTTGCATCTGTAGTTCTTGTGGGAATCGGAAACTCAATGTAAGTTGTAATTCTTAATACTTGAGACATGAGACTCTGCACTCAATACTAAAATCTAATTAATGAAACGACTAGCATTTAAAATGCACCTTAATCAAGGGCAAAAAGAAGCATACAAAAAGCGACACGGTGAAATTTGGCCTGAGCTGAAGCAACTGTTAAAGGATGCCGGAGTTAGTGAATATTCCATCTTTTTAGATGAAGAGACCAATACTCTTTTTGCATTCCAAAAAGTAAGTGGTGAAGGAAGTTCGCAGGATTTAGGACAAACTGAACTTGTGAAAAAATGGTGGGATTTTATGGCTGACCTCATGAAAACAAACAGCGATAACTCACCAGTAATGTCAGAGCTGGAAGAAGTTTTTTACATGGAATAAAAATCAAATAAAAATGAGCAAATCAGAATTAATAAAAAAGGCATACGAAATTGCCAAAGAGCAATATGCCGCAATTGGTGTTGATGTGGACGCGGCCATTGCAAAAATGAAAGACGTAAACATTTCGCTACACTGCTGGCAAACCGACGATGTAGGTGGTTTTGAAACTTCCGATGGTGAACTTTCAGGTGGTATTCAGGCAACCGGTAACTATCCAGGGAAAGCTACAACCATTGAAGAAGTAAAAACAGACCTTGAAAAAGTATTGGCTTTATTACCAGGAAAACAGCGTTTAAATCTGCATGCTATTTATGGCGATTTTCAGGGAGAAGTAGTAGACCGCGACCAGATTGAAATAAAACATTTTCAGAGCTGGATTGATTGGTGTAAAAAACAAGAAATTGGAA
>JAUVDE010000223.1 GCA_030595485.1 Draconibacterium sp. | reverse complement strand
AAATGGGACTGATGTTTCTTGCCAGCCCATATCATCAACCAAAAACATTATAATGTTGGGTTGCTTTGGGTTTGATTTTCTTTCTGTGGCAAACAAGGTTGTTCCGAAAAAAATGGCAAGCAGAGTTAAGCTGGTTGTTAGGTTTTTGTTCATCTTATTTTATTAGTGCCTACAAAGTTGCTCAAATAATTCAAAAATTGGGGCTACTCACCCAACTAAAAATACTAGAATCGAATAATTTTACATCGGAAATAACTATTTTCACGCTCAAATAACTAAAACCAATGAAACTAACCATATCCATATTATTAGTTACCCTCACCCTATTTTTAAATCTATCTGTTAATGCATCGGAAAATCAACAATTACTAAATCGAATTCTTTTGGTCGATTCTGAAGCGTTTAAATTGGCAATGAATGACCAGAGTAATACGACAGAAAAATACTTAAATGCACTTTCCTTATTTGAAGAAACAAAGCAAGTTTTATTGACCGGGATTAAAAACAACAATTCTGAATCGATAAAAAAAGCGACAGAATTATTGGACCTTCTGGATGAAGGTTTACTCGAAAATCCTCTACTCGATTTCGATAAAATAATAATGCTTCGCCGCGATTTGGGAAAGAATGCACGTTCGGCAATGAGTGGAAACCTTGGGCTCGCTCCTGCAAACCACAACAATAACGCGAGCATTGCTCATCCCGACAAAGGTTGGAAAAACGAAATTTCAGTTTTATCCGATCTCAGGAATAAACGTAAAATTAAAACACTCTACAAACCCAATAAAACGAAAATAATTAATGATTTAAGTCTTAATTTCGATGGTGAGGAATTAATGTTCTCGTCTATTGGAACAAATAACTGTTGGCATTTATTTTCGATGAATACCAACACTGGAAAAGCCGAACAACTTACCCCCTCCGATATTGATAACTTCGATAGTTTTGATGGTTGTTACTTGCCCGATGGAAGGATCATTTTCTGTTCAACAGCAACATTTCTAGGGCTTCCATGTATTAATGGCCGACCACGCATGTGTGGTTTATACCAATTGGAGCCTAAAACGAAAAATATACGCCAGATAACTTTCGACCAGGATAGTAATTGGGAACCGGTTGTTATGAACGATGGAAAAGTTCTCTACCAACGTTGGGAGTATTCGGGTCTGCCACATTCAAATTCCCGTATACTTTTTACGATGAATCCCGATGGAACTTCTCAGTTGGCGCATTATGGTTCCAACTCGTATTTCCCCACTGCCTTTTTTGGTGCACGCCCAATTCCAAATGTCCCATCGTCGGTGGTGGGAATTGCAACTGGCCACCACAGTGTTTCACGTGCCGGCCGATTGTTAATTCTCGATCCATCAAAAGGTCGTCACGAAGCTGATGGAGTAGTTGCCGAAATTCCACACCGAGGCCGAAAGGTTGAACCCATTATACGCGACCGTTTACCCGACGGTGTTTGGCCCATGTTCATGAACCCATATCCGCTAAGTGATAAATATTTTCTGGTAAGTATGAAAGCATCGCCCGATGCACTTTGGGGACTTTATTTGGTTGATGTTTTTAATAATATGACTTTGCTTTACGAAGCTGAAGGAGAAGCTGTAATTGAAGTCATACCATTTAAATCGCAGGAAAAGCCACAAATTATTCCCGATAGAATTGATTTAGAGAAAAAGACCGCTACCGTTTTTTTACAAGATGTATATTATGGCCCAGGTTTAAAAGGTGTTACAAAAGGTGAAGTAAAAAAACTCAGGATAGGTTCTTACTTTTTTAGTCCCTACGGACAAGGTGGATTGTTAGGAACAATTGGAATGGATGGCCCCTGGGACGTTATGCGTATTTTAGGAACAGTTCCTGTAGAAGAAGATGGTTCGGCCATGTTTGAAATTCCAGCAAATACCGCTGTATTTGTTCAGCCCTTAGACAAAGACGGAAAAGCATTGCAACAAATGCGTAGTTGGTTTACTGGAATGCCCGGCGAAAAAGTGTCGTGTATTGGTTGCCACGAAAACCGTAACGAAGTTGCTCTGCCAAAAATGACCTTGGCATCGCGGAAAAAACCTGCCAAGATTGAAGAATGGTATGGACCTGCACGTAATTTCAGTTTCAGGCACGAAGTACAACCCGTTTTGGATAAATATTGCATTGCCTGCCACAATAGTGAGCACGATAAAATTCCAAATCTTACAGGCGACAAAATGATAGACGACTGGGATACACAAATATCTGGAAAAGCGAACCCAAAATACGGTGGCCATTTTTCGGAATCGTATGCTGAATTACACCGTTACATTCGCCGACCAGGAATCGAAAGCGATATGCACATGCTGCAACCCATGGATGTACATGCTGACCAAACCGAATTAATTCAGATATTGAAAAAAGGACATCACAACGTTCAACTCGACAAAGAATCACTTGAAAAAATATATTGTTGGATTGATTTTAATGCGCCTTATCACGGGCAACGTTCTGAGATTCCCAATTATAATGAAGGTGCTAATGAAAGTGTAATTTGCATGAAAGAGAACGCTCTAAAGTATGCAAATTTGGAACTTAAATTTGACAACCTTCCAGAACCCGGGCCAAAACCGGAACCTGTACTTCCAGCAAAGTATGAACCAATTATCAACGCTGATAAAGGCCCGGGAAGTTGGCCCATTAAAACAAAAACAGTTCATGACATACAAATTAGATTAGCCGAGTATAGAAAAGAGATTCAATTGGCAGATGGCATTTCGCTAAAAATGATCAAAATTCCTGCCGGAGAATTTCTAATGGGTAGCACAAAAAACAGAGACGAGCAACCACAATCGACAGTTGACATTAATAAGGATTTTTGGATTGGACAGCTTGAAATTACCAACGAGCAATTTGTCCTGTTTAATAAAAAGCATACCAGTGGAGACGAGCACCGTCATGGTTACCAGTTTGGTCGCGCGGGTTATCCACTAAGTAATCCTACGCAACCTGTAGTTCGTGTTTCGTGGAAAGAGGCAATGGAATTTTGCGAATGGCTTTCGAAAGAAACCGGACAGAAATTCACATTACCTAGCGAAGCACAGTGGGAATGGGCTTGCCGGGCTGGTACCAACACCGATTTCTCATATGGAGAATTGGGGACAGACTTTACCAATTTTGCCAATTTAGGTGATAAAAAGTTGGAAGAATTTGCAGCGTGTACCGCTTTCAAATTTTATGAGAGTACCCGAATTCTTCCGAATCCGAATAAATACGACGATTGGATTCCTCATGATGAAACCTTCAACGATGCAGGTTTTGTTTCGGAAAATGTGGGACGTCACCGTGCCAATCCATGGGATTTATACGACATGCACGGAAACGTTTGGGAATGGACATTATCGAGCTATAAACCTTATCCGTACAATGCCGGTGATGGCAGAAATGACACACAAACTACTGATGTAACGGAACGCGTGGTTAGAGGTGGTTCGTGGTACGACCGACCGTTTAAAGCCAGTTCGTCGTACCGTTTACCTTATCGCGATTACCAAAAAGTTTTTAATGTTGGTTTCCGTGTGGTGATGTTAGAAGAAGAGAAAGTAGCGACGATTAAGTAAAAGTACGTTACATATCTCAGCTTCTATTTCTCAATTACATGTTACTCAATAACTTTACCTCCCAGCTCTTTTAGTTGAAGACAAATGGCTTGTGCGTTAAAATGTGCCACGGTGTAATTATTGTTTGAACTAATCATTCCCTGCATTCTTGTGGATATGTCCACAAATCATCAGGTCCATTCCGGCTTATTTTAAAACAGACCCAGTAAGTATACCGAATCATCAAAGTCAATAATTATTTTTCGAATTCTTCACACAATCTTACTCCTTCATCCACCAAAGTTGCTTCCAAACTTTTTCACCTTCGTTTTGCTGAATTGTGCCGGGTGTACTTCTACCCTCTTCAATGTATTTTGTAAGCAATGCTTTTAACTCCTCAACTTTTCCGGGATTAGCTTCCTGTAGATTTTTCTGTTCTGCCGGGTCGTCTTTTAAGTTGTACAGTTGAATAGGGGGAAGTTCGCTTAAAACTTCTTTATCTCTGCCAGGCCTTGGATAGCTCCATCCTCCTGAACCCGGGCACATTATCAATTTCCAATCGCCTTTTCTTATTGCAAAACTTCCGTTTATTGAATGATGAATGATAGCTTCCCTTAACGCACCTTCAATCTTTTCGCTTTTAAAAAGTGGCAGTATACTGTAGCTATCTTCACCCTCGGTATCTTGAAGTGTTGAATTGGTAATATCAGCCAGCGTAGCCATAAGGTCGGTGGTGCAAATTGTTTGTTCGCTTTTTGTTCCGGCTTGTATTACTTTGGGCCACTTTGCAATAAAAGGCACTCGGTGTCCGCCTTCAAAAATATCGGCTTTATGTCCACGGTAAATGTAACTCGGATGATGCCCTTTGTCTGTCATCTCTTCAATTTTAGCAGCCGGAGAACAACCATTGTCAGTGGTGAATATAATCAATGTGTTCTCGTTAATTCCGGCTTTGTTAACGGCATCGCTCAATTGTGCAATGTAATCGTCAACCATCATTACAAAATCGCCATATGGATTTAGCCCGCTTTTGTCCTGCCATTCTTTGGTGGGTAAAATAGGAGTATGTGGCGATGGTAGTGGCAAATAAAGGAAAAATGGTTTTTCGCCCCCTGCATTATTCTGCACGTATTTTATAGCTCGTCTGAAAAAATTAGGTGTTACATCTTCATGAACAAAATCAGGTGCAGTTAGCCCCTTTCGCCACCAGCTGTATTTGCCTTTATTAACTGTTGTGTCTGTAGGGATGGCTGTTATTTGTCCGTTTTCAACATAAACGTAAGGAGCCATATCAAGCGAACCGCAGTGACCATAGGCATAATCGAAACCCAAATCGTTTGGAGTGTGTGTTACTTCTTTTGTAAAATCTATTTTGCCATTTTCATCTTTGGCGAAATTCCAGCCCAAGTGCCACTTGCCAATGTATGCCGTGCTGTAGCCTGCATTTTTCATTAAAGATGCCACAGTGGTTCTATCGGTTGGAATTAATGCAGGAGAAGCTCCTCCAAGCACGCCTTTCTTTAAAGTTGAACGCCAATTGTATCTTCCGGTTAAAATACCGTAGCGGGTTGGTGTACATACCGAAGAGGAAGTGTGTGCATCGCTAAAATACATTCCTTCGGCAACCATTTTATCTAATCCCGGTGTGTTAATTTTCCCTTCAGGGTTTAATGCACTTACATCGCCATAACCCATGTCGTCGGCTAAAATATAAATGACGTTTGGCTGTTGTGGTGTTTGCTCTTTACTGCACGAGACAGTTGCAATTGTCAAACAACAAAAGATTGCAAGAATTAGTAGGTTTCGTTTGTTCATGGTTATGTTTTTTACTGCGAAAACAAAGATGCAAAGAGTATTTTAAAAACCATTATTCTGATGGTCAATACTATATTGCAACGATATTTATTTATTCATTTAATTTTATGGTGCATTTATTTTTCAGAAAAAATTTTCTCTAATTCCAAAATTTTCACTTCTCTCGGTTTTAGTGTTATTTCCAATATTTTGCCTTTAGAAATCATTGTTTCAGAAAATTCTTTTGCATTGGATAATGAAGAAGAAATTTTAAGTTTTCCCAACTTTTCATTCAATCTAAGTTTTTGGTTAAGTGTTATCGTATACGTTTGCTCTTTTTCTGATGGATTCTAAAAGGAAGCATAACCACCATTTTCTTTCCAGCCCGTATAACCATAAACATTGGCAAATGGGGGAATTTCATTGAGGATATTTAAAACCTTCTTTTTAGCCTTTCCATCCGATTTTGTTATTCTATTACATACCAATTATACCAATTGGGCTGAACTTCAACTTCAATTTCTATTTCGTAAGCACGATTTAACTTAAAAGTTTTTGTTTGATTTGCCTGTTCACTTATTTGAGCTGTTTCAGTTAAGCCAGTGTAATAAAGCGGGACAGTAATCTTTTTCCGAATTACATTATCGGTTGGATTAAATAC
>JAUVDE010000368.1 GCA_030595485.1 Draconibacterium sp. | reverse complement strand
ATTACACGATTGGGGTTTAGAAGACAAAAAAATGCTGATTAGTAAAGCCTACACCGCACTGCCCAAAGGAGGAGCATTTGTTGTTATTGAAAATATTATTGATGAAAACAGGAGTAAAAATGCTTTTGGATTAATGATGTCTTTAAATATGCTAATTGAAACAACGGGAGGCTTTGATTATAGTGCAGCTGACATTGATACTTGGGTAAGAGAAGTAGGATTTCGACAAACATCGGTTATGCCTTTAACGGGTTCGACAAGTGCCTTTATTGCAATTAAATAATTCTTATTAATCCATTTGCGGCTAAAAGCAAATGCTCCTCATCAGTTAAACGAATAAGGTTTATTTCAGCTAAAGACACTTGCAACATATTCATTTCAAATAATATAATTATGGAAACAGAAACTCTTTTAGACCATGACATTGCTACCGTATTTAAAAGCCAACAGTGCAAAGCACTACTTTTAAAAAAATCAGCAGCTCAGGAACGGATAGCCCGGTTAATCAAATTAAAAGAAGTGGTAACCGCAAACGTTGACAGAATAACCGAGGCATTATACAACGATTATAAAAAACCTAAAGAAGAAGCATACGAAACAGAAGCGGTTATTGTTGAAATTGACTTCATAAATGCTTTTCTGGAAACATGGATGAAACCAGAGATTGTTACAACACCTGAAGCTTTGGGAGGTGAAGCCTCAGTTTCAAAAATAATTTTGGAACCTAAAGGAGTTTGTTTGTTTCTAACACCCTGTAACTATCCTTTTCTGCTAACTCTTCGACCACTAATTGCCTGTTTGGCTGCCGGAAATACTATTATTATAAAACCCTCTGAACTTACCCCGCATTCATCAAAACTAATCAAAGAAATTATTGAATCGGTATTTCCTAAAGATGAAGTTTTTGTGATTGAAGGAGGTGTAGAAGTAGCTACCGAATTACTGGATTTACCCTTTAATCATATATTTTATACCGGCGGAACCCGAGTTGGCAAAATTGTAATGAAAGCTGCTGCAAATCATTTAGCATCGGTTACTTTGGAACTTGGTGGTAAGTCGCCTTCCATTATTGATGATTCTGCTGATTTTGCCGATGCGGCCGAAAAAATTGTGTATACCAAATTTTTCAACTGTGGTCAAACTTGTATTACAACTGATTATATTTTGGTATCGGAGGATCGTAAAGATGAATTTGTGGCGCATTTAAAAGGTACAATTCAACACATGTACGGTGTTGATGGACCTGGCATTGAAAGTCCCAAATATGCCAGATTAGTAAATAGCAATCATTACCGCCGTGTTAAAAATCTGCTTGACGAAGCGCTGGAAAACGGTGCAAAACTGGTAACAGGTGGGAAGACAAATGATTCTGAAAATTATATTTCTCCTACTTTACTTGATGATGTTACTCCAGATCTTGCCATTATGAAGGAAGAAATATTTGGTCCTTTACTTCCTGTAGTAAGCTACAAAACATTGGATGATGCAATTGATTTTATTAATTGTGGTGAACGACCGCTGGGACTTTATGTATATAGTAAAGACAAAAATGCAACTGAAAAGATTATAAGCAGCACGACAGCAGGTGGAAGCGTTGTTAACCATACAATGATGCATTACATGTCACCTTTTCTTCCTTTTGGTGGAGTTGGTAACAGTGGAATTGGAAGAGGCCATGGTTATTTTGGGTTTAAGGATTTTTCGAACCAGCGACCGGTTTTGGAGATGTAAAAAACGCTTAGTTGTAAAACTATATCTGAAACTTTCAATAAAAGTGGATACGAGTATCCACCATAAAAAACCGGGCGAAACCGAAAAGCCATAAGAGTAGGAAAACTAAATATTTAATAAAATGGGAAATATACTTGTTCAATTTACTTTTGCAGAATCGGATATAAAGATTTATGAGGGGATAACAAAAGACTTGGAATCAGCGGGTTTGGGTAATATTCCCGAAAGACTTTATCATGTTTCGGCAAAACTGGAAAATGGCTGGCATGTTACGGATGTTTGGGAGTCGGAAGAAGCTTTTAACAAGTTTGGAGAAACAATGGTACCGCTTCATATTAAAAATGGCGGAACACCTGTTGAACCAACTATTCTGCAGGTTCATAATATAATTATTCCAGAATAATAATTCTTCAAAAATCAAGTGAACGAATTATAAGTATAATAATTCGTTCACTTCGTTTGTATAATGATACTTACGTCTTCTATAACCTTACGAAAACATCAATTTAAAACAACCCAAATAGATGAACCAACAAGCACTTGTTATTTTTATTCCACTTTACATTGCAGTTACCCTTGCCATTGGTTTTTGGGCATCAACAAGAATTAAAACGGCAAAAGACTTTACTTTGGCAGGTCGAAGTTTATCAACCTCGATTGTTGGTGTTACTATTTTTGCCACTTGGTTTGGTTCAAGTTCGATTATGGGAAATCCCTCCCATTTTATTGAAAGAGGTGTTGCTGCTTTTGTGACGAATATATTTGCCGGATCCCTTTGCCTTGTTTTTGTTGCTTTCTTTTATGTAAAACGACTCTACCGAATGAATATATCCACAGTTGGAGATTTCATCCGGATTCGATTTAATGCGCCTTTGGAACTGGCACTTTCCATAATATTAATTCTAACCTATTTCCCCTGGATTGCAGCACAATTTGTAGCATTAGCCTTCCTGTTTAATGCCGTATTGGGTATCTCTGTTCAGAATGGGATTTTACTGGGTGCCACAATTGTGGTTATATATACTTATGTGGGAGGTATGTGGGCAGTATCGTACACCGATATGTTGCAGAGTGTTCTGATTTTAGTCGGCTTGGTTATTCTATTGGTAAATGTACTTGACCAAACAGGTGGTATTGTTCCGCTTTTTAGCGATAAGCCCAAAGATTTCTTTAGTGTGTTCCCCAAAAGTGGATTGGATAATTGGTCGGAATATATTGCCATTTGGTTGGCCTTTTTTATTGGAGCCACACCTGTTCAGGAAATATATCAACGTGCTTTTTCAGCCAAATCAGAAAAAGCTGCGGTAAACGGCGTATATCTCAGTGCACTACTATTGACAATTATACCAATAATACCGTTAATTATTGGCTTAGGAGCTTTTAAACTACACCCCGAATTAATGAATGTAGATAATGGGCAAAGTTTACTTCCAGCAATGGTTTCTGCGTATTCAAGTATGCCTGTTCAGGTATTGTTTTATGGTGCACTAATTTCAGCCATTTTAAGTACTTCGAGCGGAGCAATGCTTGCGCCTGCCACAATTATTGGTGAGAACCTTTTAAAACCCTATTTTCCAAAAATGGCCGACAAACAATTGTTAATTTTGACACGAATCAGTGTCGTTTTAGTGGCAATATTATCGTGTATATTTGCCTTTAACGATGCTGATATTGTTGGACTTGTTGTTGCTTCCTTAAGTTTGATATTAGTGTGCATTTTTGCACCCTTCACTTTTGGATTCTTTTGGAAAAAAGCATCGACTTTTGGTGCTTGGTCAGCCATTGTTGTTGGTGGGACAACCTGGTTTTTCTGTTATGTTTTTGAAACACGCATCGATCCTACAATTTATGGCACACCTGCGAGTTGTGTCGCCATGGTGCTTGGTAGTTTAATCAAACCTGATACTTCAACTAACACAGAAAGAGAATTATTCTTTAGCAAAACGTAGCTCCCAAAGATTATTACAAATACAAATAGAGCTGAATTTTTGAGGCAAAATTAACTGACTGGGTGCAGC
>JAUVDE010000179.1 GCA_030595485.1 Draconibacterium sp. | reverse complement strand
GAAGCCCTTAGCTTTTATGAGAAATATGGTGAGTCGAAGGCCATTCCTGAAAAGAGACAATTCCTTGTGGCTTGTAAATTGGCCAGTTGCCGTTTTGCTTTAAACTCTATTGAAAACCCGGTTGAGTTTGAACCCGAAAATTTGGGAGATGGTGTAAACAGTATAAACGACGAATATTGGCCAACGCCTTCGCTAGATGGCAAACATTTAATATTTACACGATTAATGAAAGACGGTAGCCGTCCGCAAGAAGACTTTTTTATGGTTGAACTGGATTCGTTTAATTGGGAGCGTGCAAAGCCTTTAAGCGATGTTAATACACCCGAAAACGAAGGTGCACAAACGCTTTCTGCCGACTCGAAAATACTCTTTTTTACAGCTTGTAACCGCGAAGATGGTTTGGGAAGCTGCGATATTTATTTTGCACGATTTATTGATGATAAATGGACAGTCCCTCAAAATGCCGGTTCGAAACTAAATACTTCGTTTTGGGAAGGGCAACCTTCTTTTTCGTCCGATAATCGTTTTTTGTATTTTTCGAGTAGTCGACCTGGAGGAAAAGGAAAAAAAGACATTTGGCGCATTGAGTTCTCCGGGTTTTCGGATGATGGAAAGCCTCAATGGAAAGAAGCACAGAATATAAAAGATTTAAATACGTCGGGTAATGAAATTTCACCTTTTATTCATGCCAACAATAAGAACTTCTACTTTGCTTCTGATACACATGTTGGAATGGGAGGTTTTGATTTGTTTCAGGCTTTTATTGATGAGTTAGGTGGAGTTCATGAGCTGAAAAATTTAGGTTACCCAATTAATACACATAAAGACGATATGGGCTTAACCATTAGCTCAATTGGTGATATGGCTTACTTTTCGTCGGCAAGGGAAGCTGAAAATGGACTCGATATTTTTTCGTTTAATTTAACTGCAGGTTTACGCCCACAACCGGTTTCGTATGTGAAAGCCAAGATTACCAACAAAGTGACCAAACAAGCTATTGCAGCTAATATCGAATTGGTTAATCTGAATTCGAGTAACAAAAAACCACGCCTTGAAAATGCCGATGAAAATGGACAAATTATGATGGCTTTGCCATTGGGTAGAAACTATGCATTTAATGTGTCGGAACCCGGGTTTCTGTTTTATTCTGAAACGTTTTTGTTGGCCGATGAAAATTCAGTGGCCGACCCCTTTAATTTGAATATTGAATTGGAGCCTATCGAAGTTGGGGCACAAATGCAATTGCATAATATTTATTACCAAACCGACTCGTACACTATATTGTCAGAATCGGAACCTGAATTGCAAACGCTGGTTTCGTTTCTTAAAAACAACAGCAAGTTAAAAGTAGAAATTCAAGGACATACCGATAGCTCTGGTAATGCAGCCGACAATAAAGTGCTTTCGGAAAACAGAGCAAAATCGGTTGTGGAATATTTGGTGGAAAAAGGAATCTTAACTGGCCGATTAACTCACCAGGGTTATGGCGATACAGTGCCAATTGCTGATAACGTAACACCTGAAGGACGTAAACAAAATCGTAGAACCACTATAAAAATTCTTGAAAAATAAGGGAAGCATGGGACATGATCTACGAATAAATCACGATTCGGAAGTACCTAAATACAAGCAGGTTGTTGATTTAATTATTTCGGATATTGAGGCGGGAATTTTCAAAAAAGGACAACGGGTACCCTCCATTAACGAAACCAGCGAGGAACTATTACTTTCGCGCGATACGGTGGAAAAAGCCTATGTTTATCTGAAAAAGAAGGGAGTTTTGCTGTCGGTTCGTGGTAAAGGTTATTACGTAAACCAAACAAATTCTCAGCGTAAAATTAAAGTTGCTTTAATATTTAATAAGCTTAGTAATTACAAACGTAGCCTGTATTATTCATTTGTCGAGACACTTGGAAATAAGGCAGGTGTTGATGTGTTTATTTACAATTATAGCACCGATAAATTTAAAGAGATTATTGATAATCAGCTCAGTAATTACGATTTTTTCGTGGTGCTTCCACAGTTTAACGATGAGAAAGCTGATATTTCCAAAATCATAAAAAAGATTCCAAAAGATAAAGTTTTGCTTATTGACCGAAACCTGGATGCCCTAAAAGATTATCCCATTGTTTATCAGGAATTTGAAAAGGATATAAATTCGGCCTTGGGAGAGGGGCTTGACTTAATTCGAAAATATAAAAAGATTAACCTGGTTTTTCCTACTTACGAGTATTATTCGAAAGATATAAAACGTGGTTTTCAAATTTTTTGCCAGGTAAATGATTTGGAGTTTACGGTTATTGACCGGCTAGATGAAACTGACGTTCAAAAGAATCAGGCTTATGTTTTGATTTCTGACGATGACTTGTATCGTTTTATAAAATATAGCAGAGAAAAAAAATGGAAGGTTGGAGTTGATGTTGGAGTGGTTGCGTATAACGACAATACCGTTAAAGAGCTTCTAGAGGATGGTATTACAACTATTTCTACCAATCACAATGAAATAGGACGAATTGCAGCGGAAATGATTTTGTCAAAAGACTTTAAACGTATTAAAAGTCCTTTTAATTTTATTCCAAGGAAATCTTTATGAAACAGCTTTTGTAAATAGGTTTTTTGTTATTTTACAGCAAAATCCAAAATTCATGAGAAAGACTATCTTCTTTGTTGTCGCTTTCTTGTTATCCAGCCAGCTTTATTCACAAACTACTTATTTACAGCAATGGCCAACATTTCGTGGCCCTTTCGCCAAAGGATATATCGAAGGCGCTAAAACCGTTTCGAAATGGGATGTTGAAACGGACGAAAATATTTTGTGGCAAACTAAAATTCCGGGACTTGGGCATTCGTGCCCTGTGATTTGGGATAATAAAATGTTTATTACTACGGCTATTAGTGGCTCAGGAACCGATGAACTTAAAGTTGGATTGTATGGCGATATTGATGCAGTTGAAGATGAGTCGGAACATGAATTTAAACTTTTCTGTTTAGATAAAAACTCTGGAGATATTCTTTGGGAGAAATTAGTATATAAAGGTGTGCCAGCTGTAAAGCGTCATACTAAGGCCTCGCATGCCGATTGTACACCTGCAACCGATGGTAAACATCTTGTCGTTTTCTTTGGTTCTCAAGGTTTGTTTTGTTTCGATTTGGAGGGCAAGGAACTTTGGAAAAAGGATTTTGGGAAAATGAATGCAGGTCCTTATAGTTCTCCTGATTTTGAATGGGGATTTTCCAGTTCTCCCATAATTCATAATGGAAAAGTTATTATTCAATGCGATTTTATTGGTGATGGTTTTATTGCTTCTTTAGACGTTAAGACGGGAGATGAAGTGTGGCGTTCTCCTCGCGACGAGGTTTCTACCTGGTGCTCGCCAACCATTTACGAGAACAAGGGCCAAACCCAAATTGCCGTAAACGGATGGAAACATATGGGAGGCTACAATTTTAATACCGGAGAAGAAATTTGGAAAATGAGTGGAGGAGGAGATGCTCCAACACCAACTCCGGTAATTGCAAACGACCTGATTTTTATAAATAATGCTCACGGACGATATGCTCCAATTTATGCTGTAAAAAAGAATGCGAAGGGTGATATTACTTTAGGTGAAAAAGAGACTTCGAACGAGCATATTGTTTGGAGTGTTAAAAGGGGAGGCGCATATATGCAAACGCCACTAATTTATGGAGATTATCTTTATAACTTAAGAGGAAATGGTTCGCTTAGTGTTTTTAAGGCCACCTCGGGTGAATTAATGTACAAAGAGAGTTTTGGTTCGGTAGGGGGATTTACAGCATCTGGAATAGCAGCCAACAATTTGGTCTATTTTTCCTCGGAAAGAGGTGATGTTTTTGTAGTAAAAGCTGGCCCTGAATATGAGTTGGTTTCACAAAATTCGATGAATGATATATTAATGGCTTCACCAGCAATATCGGGAGATGTACTTTATTTTAGAGCTCAAAAATCGGTAATTGCTGTAGGAAATAAATAAACCAATTTTTAAATATTACACTTTAATCAAATGAATTCCTCGAGGTTCTACCTCGGGGTAAAAGGCGGAAAAGTTTGAAAAACGGCAGGTTTTTCATGAAAAATACTATTCCGCTTTAATACCTCGATGGCTCTGCCTCGGAGTAGTTTATTGACACAAAAAAGCCCACCAGAATTAAATATGATGGGCTTTCATAGTTGAGGTTGTCAAAAGTTAAAATGAGAATCTGCGAGCAACATCTTGATTCCATTGGACTTCAGCTAATTTTTCTTCCGTAACTATGGCTATGCAAGAAAAACCGAGCTTTGCCACTGAAATCAATATGTCACTCTCGAAAATCCCCTTTAACTTTAGACAACCTCGTTATGGTAAAATTGTATTAATCTAAACTGTCCAAAAAGGAATCGCGTTCTTTCAGGAATTCAGAAAGACGCTCGATTGGATCGCGGGTAAGTGCAACACGCCCTGAGCGGATAAACTGCATTACTTTAAATTGATTCAGTTCTTCAAATAAAGCTTGTGTATCTTCCTTGTGACCTGTTTTTTCAATAATCACAAATTCTTTAGTAATTTCCAGAATACGGGCACCTGCCTTACGGACGATTCTTTCAATAGTATCGCTTTCGTAAATCGGATCAATTGGTACTTTGTACAAGGCAATTTCCTGGAAAATCATTTCTTCGTTGGTGTGGAAGAAAGCTTTTAGTACATCAATTTGTTTTTCAATTTGCCCAACAACTTTCATCGTTTGAGCCTGGGTTTCCTTTATTACAATTGTAAATTTAAAAACTCCAGGGATAGCTGATTCTGAAACCGTTAAACTATCGATGTTGATTTTTCGGCGCGTAAATATTACAGTAACACGTGTAAGTAATCCAATATGGTTTTCTGTATATATGCTTATGATGAATTCTTTTTTCATTTTTCTAAATTTTAGCGGTTATTATGCTTCTAAAATAATATCGGAAACTGACGCTCCGGTTGGTACCATTGGAAAAACGTTATCTTCTTGTTCAATAGTCACTTCTAAAAGATAAGGACCATCGTGATCAATCATTTTCTGAATGCTGTCCTCCAGGTTTTCACGCTCAGAAACGGTGTGCCCATCAATTCCAAAACCTTTTCCAATCATAATAAAATTAGGGTTTTGAAGTTCGGTAAATGAATACCTTTTTTCGAAAAACATTTCTTGCCACTGTCGAACCATTCCTAGGAAATTATTATTCAGAACAATAATTTTTACCGGAAGATTATTTTGTGCAATAGTTCCTAATTCCTGAATTGTCATTTGAAATCCGCCATCTCCAATAACTGCTACAACCGTTTTGTCTGGTGCTCCAAACTGTGCTCCCATACTTGCCGGAAGTCCAAATCCCATGGTTCCTAAACCTCCAGAAGTAACATTGCTGCGCGAGTTTTTAAATTTGAAATAGCGCTGTGCAATCATTTGGTGCTGACCAACATCGGTAACTAAAATAGCTTCGTGATTGGTTTTTTCAGAGGTAATCCGAATTACCTCACCCATTGTTAATCCTGGTTTAGTAGGATATAAATCTTTTTGCCAAACCTTTTCATTTTCAGTAGCATCACATTTCTTGAATTCTGCAACCCAATCGTCGTGCTTATTTTCGGCAACATTAGCTATAAGCATTTTTAGTGCTTTTTTCGAGTCGCCAATTATAGGCACATCGGCTTTTATAATCTTGTTAATCTCTGCTGGGTCAATTTCAATATGAATAACTTTTGCATTTGTTGCGTATTCGCTTACTTTACCAGTAACCCGATCGTCGAAACGCATACCAACAGCAATTATTAAATCTGCTTCGTTGGTTAATACATTCGGACCATAGTTTCCATGCATTCCCAACATTCCCACATTTAGTTCGTGCTCGGTAGGGAGTGCAGATAGACCGAGTAAAGTCCATGCTGCAGGAATTCCTGTTTTATCAATAAAAGTTTTCAATTCTTCTTCAGCATGTCCAATAATTATTCCGTGACCAAATAGAATAAGTGGTTTTTTTGCTGTATCGATTAATTCAGCTGCAGCTTTTATTTGTTGCGGGTCAACGTGAGTTTCAGGAACGTAAGACCGTATTTTTGTACATTTTTCATATTCAAAATCTAATTCACCAAACTGTGCGTCTTTGGTAAGGTCTATTAAAACCGGTCCCGGACGTCCTGATGTCGCAATGTAAAAAGCTTGAGCCAGAACTTCAGGAATTTCTTCAGCGCACGTTATTTGGTAATTCCACTTGGTAACCGGTATTGACATACCCACTATGTCCGACTCCTGGAAAGCATCGGTTCCGAGAAGGGGAGAAGCTACCTGCCCGGTAATACATACCAAGGGAGTTGAGTCAATCATTGCATCGGCAATACCTGTCATAATGTTGGTTGCTCCCGGACCAGAAGTTGCAAAACAAATTCCTGGTTTTCCGGAGACGCGGGCATATCCTTGCGCACCGTGTACAGCTCCCTGCTCGTGACGGGTTAAAATGTGATTTACCTCTTTTTTGAAATCATACAAAGCATCGTAAACGGGCATAATTGCACCGCCCGGATAACCAAAAATGGTATCCACTCCTTCTTCCAATAAGGAAAGAATTAATGCTTGTGAACCGGTAACTTTTTTTGCTGTCATTTTTGTTTTATTTTGCTGCTAGCCTTTATCTACTAGCTTTTTGTATATTTTTTTATGAGACAAGTTATGCCTTGTCTTTACTGTCTTTTTTTTCTGTTAACTGTCACTGAGACTGTCAACTCTCTTAGTCTATCAATCGAACTGCTCCTTTGTCTGCTGCCGAAACCAAACTGGCATAAGCTTTTAAAGCTTTCGAAATATTTCTCTCTCTTCCAACAGGAGTAAATGCATCTTTGCCTTTTGCTTCTTCCACTTGTCTTCGCTGGGCTAATTCTTCATCAGAAATTAACAGATTTACGGAA
>JAUVDE010000326.1 GCA_030595485.1 Draconibacterium sp. | reverse complement strand
AGAAAGTATGGGTTTGCAAAAAACAATTGCTCCATTTATTATGAGCAAACATCTTGACCATATTTACATAAATATTTTCGAACCTGTTGAAATAAATTACCTACACTCGATGAAAGGTGAAGTTAAAATTAGACAAGAAACGGACTATCCGAATTCGGGAAGTGTTCAACTACATTTTGGAATGACAGAACGCAGGCATATTGAGCTTTTTATTCGAATTCCGAGTTGGGCTGAAGGAACTACTGTAATCGTAAAACAAGTAAAGTATTTTGCTAGCCCGGGAAGCTACTGCAAAATTGTAAAGAAATGGAAAGAAGGAGATTTGGTGGAGATAGAGTTCCCAATGGAGAAATACCAAACATCAATTTCCAAAATCTTATAGTGTTGATTCATTCTGTTAACTGAAAATTTAGTCATTGGTCATTATTTGAGATTTGATAATTGTATTTTGGTGTTTAATGAGTTAGCATTTTGGCAAAGCATCAAAATCGGCTAACCCGCCTTCCGATGTTTCTCGGTATTTGCTCTGTAAATCAATACCCGTTTTATACATGGTTTCTACCACTTCATCGAAACTAATGCGGTGACGACCATCAGTCAAAAGTGCATAATTATTATGTGCTACTGCACGTTCAGCAGCAAATGCATTTCGCTCAATACAAGGGATTTGTACCAGACCTTTTACCGGATCACAGGTTAAACCTAAGTGATGTTCAATACCCATTTCAGCCGAATATTCTACCTGATAAATAGTTCCACCCATCATTTGTGTGGCCGCACCCGAAGCCATTGCACAGGCAGTTCCAACTTCTCCCTGACAACCAACTTCAGCGCCTGAAATTGATGCATTTGTTTTTACAATATTGCCAATTAAACCAGCTGTTGCTAAAGCTCGCAAGATTGTATTCTTATCACTTTTATGAATTTTCTTAAAGTATTTTAGAACCGCAGGTAATACACCGCTAGCTCCACAGGTTGGCGCAGCAACAATCAATCCTCCCGACGCATTTTCTTCTGAAACGGCCAAAGCATACGAAAACAACTGTGAACGACGCTTAAAAGGAGTAGCAAAATTTTGACCTTTGGTATTAAAACTTTGTGCTTTCCGAGGAAGTTTTAGTCCACCGGGTAAAGTCCCATCCGTTTTTAATCCGCGTTTTATACTATCGAACATTACAGCACAAACTTCTTCGAGATATTCCCAAACGTCATTTTCTTCAAACTCGTCCACATACTCCCAAAACTGTTTTCCATTCAGGTTACACCAATCCAGAATATCAGCCATGGTGCGTTGTTCGTATATTTCAACAGTTTCCGACTCGGTGAAATCATCGATTAGCGCACCTCCGCCAATACTGTAACAAATCCACTCGTCAAGCTTGGTGTTTTTATCATCATAGGCCACAAACTTCATAGCGTTAGGATGTTTGGGCAGAAATATTTTAGGTTCCCAAATAATTTCTAAAGGATGGTTAGTAAAAGTCTGTTCAATGGTAAAATCGGTTAAGTGACCTTTACCTGTTGCAGCTAAACTTCCGTAAAGAATAACTTCAAAATTACTGGCACTTTTGTTTTTAGCAAGAAATCTGTCTGCTGCTTTTTTAGGCCCCATGGTATGGCTGCTCGACGGACCTTGACCAATTTTATATATTTCTTTTATTGACTCCATTCTCTTTTCAATCTTTCTGCAAATGAAAGCTTCTATTTCGAGATCCACAATGATTTTACCCGCTTTTCAATTTAAATGATTGGAAATAGTTGTGAATTGCATGAATAGAGAGATATTTCACTTCATTCCTGTAGATTGCAGTTCTTATACTAAGTATATTATTCCTATTTTTAGCATTCAATTTTACTCTACAAAAATGAAAAACGTATACCTTCTTTTTATTATACTAGTATTAGCCGCTTGCTCTTCAAAACAAGCGAAGGAAATTAAAATGCCTTATTCGAAAGCTGACTTCGAAGGTATTATCGATGGAAAAACAACTCGTTTGTTTACGATGAAAAATGAAAATGGAATGGTTGTAACCCTAACTAATTATGGTGCAAAAATTGTTTCCATTTACACACCTGATAAAAAGGGACGTATGGCTGATGTGGTTTTGGGCTTTAAATCGTTAGCTGATTATGAGCAATATGGAGCAAGCCATGGGGCAGTGGTAGGACCTTTTGCAAATCGAATTGCCAATGCGTCGTTTACAATTGATGGTGAAAACTATAACTTTCCTGTAAATAACAACAAAGCATGTTTGCATTCAGGACCAGATAGCTGGTATCGCAAAGTTTGGGATTATAACAAAGAAGGAAATGTTACCGTTTTTGAATTGGAAAGTATTGACGGAGAATTTGGCTTTCCCGGAAACAAAAAAGTAATGGTAACTTACACATTAACAGATGATAATGAGTTGAAAATTGATTATGAAGCGAGTACTGATAAAGCTTGCCACTTTAACCTTACCAACCATAGTTATTTTAATTTGAAAGGAGAGGGAAATGGAGACATATTGAAGCACGTGGTTGTAATTAATGCTGACAAATCAACGCCGGTAGCCAATTCGGAAATGATTCCGACTGGTGAAATTAGCAGTATTATTGGAACTGATTTAGATTTTACTTCGCCACATGTTGTTGGAGACCGAATTGACAATAATTATCCGATGTTGCAGTATGGTAATGGATACGACTTTAATTATATAATTAATAAGGTGGATAATGAATTAGCTTTTGCAGCCAGTGCTTACGAGCCGAAAAGTGGTCGTTTTATGGAAGTTTTCACAAGCGAACCCGGCGTACAATTTTATACAGGTAATTTTCTGAAAGGATTGGAAATTGGAAAATCAGGCAATGCATATAAAAAACGATATGGATTCTGTTTAGAAACACAACATTATCCTGATTCGCCAAACAAAGCAAATTTTCCGTCAACATTGTTAAAACCTGGTGAGACTTTAAAATCTACAACCATTTATAAGTTTTCAGTTAAATAGAAGAGTATGTATATACCTGAAAATTAAGCTCAGTATTTATATACCAGATAATGTAATCAGAAAAACATATACTCTATTTATCATAATATCAATTATAGGACAAACGTATTTGTTGTTTATTTCGGAGTTCTCCACATAATACGTTCCCGACGCGTCGGGATTTGCATAAAATCAGTTATCACGGCTTTAGTCTGATAACGGCAAAGATTTTATGTAAAAGTCTACACAGTGCTTCTTTACAAAATGTTTTCCCTATAATTATATATTATGTCTGCTCCCGATCCAAGTTTTTGTGGCTTTTGCTTTTGCAAATCAAAAGCTTACAAAACTAAGGTCGGGTTTGCCTTCATAAATCCACTCTCAGGTAAATACAACACACAATCCCGATAGCTATCGGGACCACGCTTTAGAATGTGTTTCTCTGGGTAATTGTGCAAAAAAATAATTTTATTCAATTCTCAGAGACTTAAGAATTCGTAGTTCTAATGATGGTTTTTCCTATAATTGGACACTATATTAAATAGCCGCACAGCCTGTTCCGATTTCTTTTCGGGAGCTAACGCACAAATCCATCGCGCATCAGCCGCACATCTATAAATACAAAATCCCTCCCTAAAAAAGTTTTTAGCTTTTGTGGTTCAAATAATATTATCTGCTATAAAGCCGAACAGTACATCAATTTTTAGAAACTATCCTAATTAACATAATTATTTTATTGACAAAAATTGTTGCACACTTGCTTAGTTTGGTATTCCAAAGTTTAAAGATTAATTGTCCTTATGCCCCGATTATATCGGGATTTCCGCTTCGCTTCAACCGGACTGGCATTTCCTTTTTCTCCTTCCTGCCCGGCTGCTGAAGCATCGGTCAGACAGGGATGAGAAAAATAAATATTCCGAATGTATTCGGAACAAATCAAGAAGACGAAAATGTACGGTGTACATTTGAGCGCTTCCCCGCGCTAATGCCATTTTTAACGGCTTTCGTATTTACTCACAAAATTAATTGATTTTTTAGGAGTTCGTGATTGCTTCGCAATTCGGCTACTACAGCCTAAATGCCAATTACGAACACTATTATTGCTAATTTTATTGGTGTGTTCGTGAACGTTGTTTCACCCCTACCCTTGCCCGCATTTTCTTCGTGCCTGCGCGCATGTGCAATAAAATAAAAAAGAAATTTACATTAATTTGGTTGCAGATAAAATTCTTAATTTTTCCTCAAATTTTCCAAATTTTGTTTTAAAAAACATCCTATCTTCTTGTGCGGTGTCCTTTGTTGCGTAATAGTTTAATGAAACTATTGTAATCACAAGGCACCATAACATCAGGTAAGTGACTTGAGACTCTAAGACA
>JAUVDE010000453.1 GCA_030595485.1 Draconibacterium sp. | reverse complement strand
GGCCAGGGATAGGAGTGGCAGCTTGCCACAAATTTGTGTTTGGCTGAACGCTTGTTGTTGGGCGAGGGGAGTGAGCCACGAACAACAGGCAGTGAAACCACACAAATTAAGGCAACTATAACGGACAGCCCGTTAAGGCCGCTTTAAGAAAGTAGTCCGTATTCAGTTAATAGTATTTCGTGGTGGATTGAGCGGGTGAACTTGGAGTCACCCGCTTAAAGTAAAGGGCACATAAAAAAACCGCCTTTCTTACGAAAAGCGGCTTTGAAATATCGATAAGTATGTGCTTACTTGTTGTAGATTTTTTTGTATCCGTAAATGGCGCTGGCTCCCAATTCTTCTTCGATACGAAGTAGTTGGTTGTATTTTGCCATACGGTCGGAACGGCTTAACGAACCGGTTTTAATTTGACCTGAGTTGGTTGCCACAGCAATATCGGCAATGGTAGCGTCTTCGGTTTCGCCCGAGCGGTGCGAAGTTACCGATGTGTAACCTGCGCGGTGTGCCATTTCAATTGCATCTAAAGTCTCGGTTAAAGTACCAATTTGGTTCACCTTAATTAGAATAGAATTTGCAGCTTTTAACTCGATACCTTTTCTTAGGTAATCGACATTGGTTACAAAAAGGTCGTCGCCAACAATTTGGCATTTATCGCCAATTTCAGCGTTTAGTTTTACCCATCCGTCCCAGTCGCCTTCGTCCATTCCGTCTTCGATTGAATCGATAGGGAATTTAGCAACCAAGTCAGCTAAATAAGCAGATTGTTCTTCCGAGTTACGTTTTTTTCCGTTTGGCTCGAAAATACTGTAATCGTAAACACCGTCTTTGTAAAATTCCGATGCTGCACAGTCCATAGCAATGGAAACATCGCCACCGTCTTCGGCACGTCCCGGTTTATAACCGGCGTTTGTAATTGCGGTAAGAATCGACTCGATAGCTTCTTCAGTTCCACCTAACATTGGAGCAAAACCACCTTCGTCGCCAACGGCAGTAGATAATCCTTTGCCTTTTAATACTTTTGCCAATGCGTGAAAAACCTCGGCACCCATACGTAAACCTTCGCGGAATGATGGCGCACCAATTGGGCGAATCATAAATTCCTGGAAAGCAATAGTGGCATCGGAGTGCGAACCACCGTTAATAATGTTCATCATTGGAACAGGCAATGTTTTTGCGTTAGTTCCACCAATGTAACGGTACAATGGAAGCTCAGAATATTCGGCAGCAGCTTTTGCAACTGCCAACGAAACGCCTAACAAAGCGTTAGCACCTAAATTCGATTTTGTTTTGGTGCCATCCATTTCCAACATTTTATGGTCGACAGCCACTTGGTCGGTTGCATCCATGCCAATAATTTCTTTGGCAATAACATCGTTTACATTCTGAACAGCTTTTAAACACCCTTTTCCAAGGTAGCGGGCTTTGTCGCCATCGCGTAATTCGAGTGCTTCGTTTTCGCCGGTTGATGCTCCCGATGGAACAGCAGCACGACCGAATGCACCACTTTCTAATAATACATCAACTTCAAGAGTTGGATTACCACGAGAGTCTAAAATCTCTCTTGCTTTTACGTCGCTAATTAACATTTGCGTAATTTTTTATTTATTAAACTTATTGTTCTGTTTGTGATTTCTGCAAGGTTAACGTGACAGCGCAGAAATTGTTTCACTAATGAACAAAGATTAACGGATTTTTAACTCTTAATTAGGAATTGGGGGAGAAAGATGCAGGTTTCTGGTTGCGGGTTACAAGTTGCAGGTTGCGGGTTACAGGTTACAGGTTACAGGTTGCAGGTTGCAGGTTTTGTCAATCTCCATCAATCTTTCTCAACCTCCATCAATCTCATCAAATCTCCTTATTTTCCTTCAAAATATCGAATACCAAACCAGTAGCATCACCAACCACCTGACGGCAAATTAGCTTGTGGTGTTTGCGGTCTTTTACCTGTTGTTCGCTGGCATGTTTTATTAGAAGCTGTCGGCAATTTGACGTGCCATGAACATCGATAACCATTTTATTCAGTTCGCGAACTTTTTTGTAGCTGTTTAGTTTGGTTTCCATGTCATTTGGAATTTCGTTACCAAAAGCTAAACCTAAAACCATAAATCCTCCGGTTACTGCACCACAAGTTTCGCGCAGGCGTCCCATGCCACCACCAAAAGTTGATGAAATTCGTTTTGCAGTAGTTTTGTCTAATTCAAAATGGTCGGCAAAAGCCAGTAAAACTGCTTGCGAACAGGCGTATCCTTCGTCGAATAAATCCTGTGCATTTGAAATAAATGTTTCTTTTAAATTATTGTCGATCATGGGTGATAAGAGTTTAATCGAATAAGACACAAAGCTTTGGATTGCTCCTCAACTTTATGTCTTATATATTTTCAAGAGGTGTCTTTACGGTATGCCTGTTCGTCATTCTGAACTTGTTTCAGAATCTTTAAATACTAAAAACGAGACCTTGAAATAAATTCAGGGTGACGTTTGAACGACAAACCACAGCTTAAGGACGCCTTCGTTTCTTTAATTAAGCTTGCGAAACTGCTACTGCAACAGCAACAGAAGCTCCAACCATTGGGTTGTTACCCATTCCAATCAATCCCATCATCTCAACGTGAGCAGGAACTGAAGAAGAACCAGCGAACTGTGCATCAGAGTGCAT
>JAUVDE010000449.1 GCA_030595485.1 Draconibacterium sp. | reverse complement strand
TTTCAATTAAAGCAAATAGTTCAGACCAAATTCAAACTCAATTTGAGGTAAACAATCCAAGTTTATGGACACCGTGGTCACCCTATTTATATCGTTTAGTGGTTACAATATCTGATAAAAATGGAGAAGTAATCGACGGTGTTGCATCAAAACGGGGTATTCGAAAAATTGAGTTTAAGGGCAAAGATGGTTTCTACTTAAACAACAAACCTTACCCCGGAAAATTGATGGGCGCTAACCGCCATCAGGATTATGCGGTGGTTGGGCATGCTATTTCGAACAACGCACAGTGGCGCGATGCAAAAATTTTAAAGGATGCCGGAAGCGATATTATTCGTGCTGCACATTACCCGGTTGACCCGGCTTTTATGGAGGCTTGCGATGCCTTGGGAATGTTTTACATTGTGGCTACTCCGGGTTGGCAATTCTGGAATAAAAAGCCGATTTTTGAACAACGTGTGTACGAAGATATTCGAAATATGGTACGCCGCGACCGCAATTATGCCTGCGTTTTAATGTGGGAACCAATTCTGAATGAAACATGGTACCCTGATTATTTTGCAAAACAAGTACACGAAATCGTTCACGAGGAATATCCTTTTCAGGGTGCTTACACAGTTTGCGATGAGCAAGCTCGTGGTCAGGAAGTTTTCGATGTAATCTATTCGCACCCATTTAAAGGCGATTTTTATAGCCTAATGGAAGACAATACACCAGAAAATAGAAAACGACTAATGCTTGACTTCGATAAAGAAGAGCGTTGCTATTTTACCCGCGAGTGGGGCGATTGTGTTGACGATTGGAGTTCGCACAATTCACCAAGCCGCGTGGTTCGTGGATGGGGCGAGCATGCACAACTGGTTCAGGCTTTGCATTATGCCAATCCGCCCTATGTTTATACAAGTTGGGAAACGCTGCACGAAACACCTCGCCAGCATATTGGTGGTGCTTTGTGGCATTCGTTCGACCATCAACGTGGTTACCATCCCGATACTTTTTGGGGCGGAATTACCGATGTTTTCCGCCAGCCAAAATATTCGTACCAATTGTTTGCAAGTCAACGCGATGTTTCTGAAAACATGGAACCAATGATATATGTAGCGCACGAAATGTCACCAATTTCAGAGCCCGATATTCATATTTTCACCAACTGCGACGAAGTGCGCTTAACCGTTTACGAAGACAAAGTATACACAAAAAAGGCTGCTGATTATAATTTAAACATGCCTCATCCGGTAATTACATTCGAAGATATTTATGAATTTAAGGATGTTAAAATACTTCACCGTACTAAAAAAGCCGACAAAGCCAGTTTTATTGCTGAAGGTTTAATTAACGGAAAGGTTGTTGCCACCTATAAACGAATGCCTGCCGTACGTCCGTCGCAAATTATTGTTTCACTCGAAAACAACGATGTCCCACTTCTAGCCAATGGTGCCGACTTCGTTCGCATAGTTGCCTCTGTTTGTGACCAGAATGGAAATGTGAAACGTTTAAACCAATCGGATATTCGTTTTGAAATTGAAGGAGAAGGAACAATTATTGGCGACCAGAGTGTTTTTGCCAATCCTAAAAAACTGGAATGGGGAACCGCGCCAATTTTGGTTCGCTCAACTTTAAAAGCTGGTAAAATAAAAGTAAAAGCTTCGCTTGCCGACGCAGGTGCACATTCGCCCGTTGCAGGTGAATTGGTTTTTGAAAGCCTAAAAGCCAAGGATTCATTTGTTTACTCTGAAGTTGGGAAAGAAACTGCGGGTTCAACTCAATCTTTGAATAAAGGATTATCGGAACAGGAATTGCAGAAAAAAGTTAAACGCTTAGAAAAAGAAATCAGCGACTACAAATTAAAAGAAGTTGAACGCCAGCAACAAGAGTTTGAAGGCGGGAAAAAGTAAAGAATACACACTGTTATTTTAAGAGGTTACCTAAAATATTGGGGAGAATGACGTAATGACAAAGCGTTAAGGATGAAACCAAGCAGGCTCGAAGAGCACAAAGAAACACCAATGGCATAGTACAAAAATCCTTTGTGTTCTTTGTGTCTTAGTGGTAATCTGAAATTTATATATAAAACACAATTTCTGCAGCCTTTTACCAGAAAATGAAAAACGACAAACACATAGTCATACCTGATAAAGACGGAAACTTAATTACCGAAAACGGGGACTTTTTTGTGCCTCCAAAACATTGGATATTTCTTCCTGCCGGCGATGCCGGTGTTACCCGAAAAATAACAGCCAGAGGAATTTATTTTAGGGTGCAGGTTAAAAAAGGCAGACGATTTATTTCAAAAGGAATTTGGGCACCAGCTAAAACGATTGGCGAGGCACAGACAGAAGTCGTTGCCACACGTTCAACCGATGAATATAAAACTAAGCTGAATAAAGACCGGGAGCGAAGAGCAAAAAAGCAAGTTGAATACGAAGCTGAGTTTTGCTGCGAAATAGAACATTTTCTGAATTTTCATGAAAACTACAAAGCACTCGAAAAACGAATGGCAATATTAGTAACTACCCATGCCATTCCGGTGGGTAGTAGAACCGTTGCCCGCACTCAAATGATTCCAGTTCAAGAACGGGCTGCCCGTGCAGTAATCGCCTGGATGCGTCACAAAACAACGGCTTACGATAACTTGAAAATTGCCCCCATAAAAGGTGAACGCCGCGCAGTACGTCAAAATCTGGCACAACAATCAAATAAAATTTTGCAGCGGTACC
>JAUVDE010000147.1 GCA_030595485.1 Draconibacterium sp. | reverse complement strand
GCAACGCTGGTAACATCATTGCTTAAAGGGCTTTTGGTATTTAATATTGCTTTTCTTTTTAACGACAGTAAAAATCAGGCAAAATGGCTGGTAGCCTTTGCTTTTGCTTATTTAGTTTCTCAAATAGCGCACTTTAATCATTTAATTCTTGCCAATATAATTTTGCTGTTCTGCAACTATTATCAAAGCAAGTTTAAACCCTACAAATTTCTAGCACTTTTCATTGTGGCTTTTGCCTTTTTTGTAAAAGCTTATGTGGCTATTGTGGCCGGAACTTTATTTTTCTCTTTTGTCGCTTACTTATTCGTGCAGCAAAAAAATGTAAAAAATGCCTTAATCGATGGCCTTTCGTTATTGGGATTTATACTCATGTTTTGGCTTTTAATGTTTGGCACCTTACGTGGCTTCCTGAATTTTATATGGGGAATGGTACATTTGGCACAAGATAATTCTTCGGCAGCAGCTTATTACCCCCAAAACAATTGGTTTGTATTAGTTCTGTTTTTCATTTGTATTGTTGCCCTATTTATGCTTAACCGAAGCAAAAAATCGAGCTTCTATGCAATTTTAATTTCACTAAGTTTATTTGCATCATGGAAACACGGTATGGCACGTGAAGATATTTATCACACTAAAGGCTTTCTGATTTATCTGCTTATTAGTTCATTTATCTTCGTTCTCTTTCACCGAAAGAAATATGTTACCAATCTTATTCTAGCGGTAGCTGCACTTTTTCTCTTTACTATTAACCAACACAATGTTGCCAACTATTTTCCGTATAAGCATGAGCTTTTTAGCGTAAATAATTTTGTCGATTTTGCGATAAATTTTAAGGAACTAAAGAAAAAGTCACTCACCGATTCGGATCGAAACATTGCAATAAATCATTTACCAAAATCCATTCGTGAGAAGATTGGCGACGAGAGAGTTGATATTTACCCTTGGGACTATTCAATTGCAGGAGCAAACCAGTTAAACTGGCAACCACGGGTTGTTATTCAAAGTTATGCTGCCTACACATCGTGGCTCGACAAACAAAATGCAAAACATTTTTCATCGGAGCTAGCACCGGATTTTTTAATTTGGGAAAACAAAAAGACGACTACCGATGTAAACAGCTGCGATTTTAACAGTTTAGATAATCGCTACTTACTGAACGACGAACCTCAAACTATTTTACAGTTAATCAGTAACTACAAACATGCTTATTCGAAAGGAAAATTTCGCTTGTTCGAACACAGAGAGAAACCTCTTACTTTTAAAACAAACAGCATAAATACGCTTGAAACAAATTGGGGAGAATGGATTCAGTGTCCAGGTTTTAAACTCGAGTTATTAAGGGCAAAAGTGAGCTTTAGTAAAAACCTGCCGCAACGATTAAAAAGCTTTTTCTACAAAGATGAGCAGTTTTGGATTTACTTAAAACTAAAAGATGGCTCGACACATAAATTCCGCATTGTGCCTAAAAATGCAGTTGATGGCTTGTGGATAAATCCATACATTTTTGAAAACAAGAAGGTGCTTGAGATACAGGGAATAATGTTCAAAGCCTCTAACCAGAAAATGCTTTCACAAAAAATATCGATTGAATGGGAAGAGCTTGAATTTAATGAATCGCCTCATACAATTGGCAATTTTTTTCAGTTAAACCGCAGCGCAAGCGACTCATTACTATTTTTAAGTACCCATAATTTTGAACAGCCTTTAGTAAAACACTGGAGTGAAACAAACGAAAAGAGTATTTCAACAAATTCGTTTGGTGGTGACAAAGCTAATACCTTAAGCAACACGCCCTATTCTTCCACCTTTCGTTTTCCACTCGATAGCATTCCTTTTGGTGAACTTCGAATTACTGCCGATGCCTGGATTAAAGCTCCCAACTATAAGCAGACGAAAAATATTTCGCTGGTACTTACCGTTGAAGGTGAAAAAGGGAGAATCCTTTATAAACGTATTACCATTGACCAGCAACTGATAGACAGAAGACAGTGGAACAATGTCTTTAAATCAGTTAATTTCACCCATAATACATCAAACTGCGAGCTTGGAATATATGTTTGGAGTCCTGAAGGAGAGGAAGTTTATATTGATGATTTTAGCATACGAATTTATGCCAAGAATTAATCCCTGTTCAACTAAAAATTTCCTTTAGCACTTTTATCGATTTTATTTCACCCAAATCTTCAAAATGAAGCTGGTAGTAATTGAGCAAAGTAGAGAGTAACGAATCGCGCATACTTCTTGAAATTTTCAATTGGTTCAACTCATTAATTTTTAATTGAGAAAGCTGAATAAGATATTGGGTTATCTCTTTATTCGCATACATTGGATGTGGTGGTTCAAACGGAACAATTGCCCCTTTGCGCATATCAAACCAGCCTTCGATACCTACTTTTGTAGTGTCAGGCATAAATCCCATATATTCGCTTAAACGAAGTAAAAAGAAGAGGTGAAAGTTCGACCATCCATCTTCCATTAAATCGAAATATTGCAATGCATTTTTTATAAAGTCAAACAACTCGGGGTAACTTTCCTGTTCGTGTATGGTCTTGTACAAAATTTCGGCTAAGAAAATGGCTTGTGTCGATTTTGTGATATCAAAAGGAATATTCTGATATACCCGATTAATTTTTAAGGTTTTTATTCGTTGAATATCGCGTGTTTTCTTCTGATAAGCTTCAATATCAACCAAAAAACAAGGTTGTAATAAGCCAGCTTTATTTTTCGATTTTCGACTACGTGAAGCATTTACAATATAACTTTGACGCCCGAACTCGCGTGTAAAAATGGTAGTAATTACGCTGCTTTCGCCGTATTTTATAAAATGCAATACTATACCTTCGGTAGCAACGTGCATAAGCGAGTTATGAGTTTAAAGTTCAGAGTTTAATCTAGTTAATAAACAGCAATTTTGTAATATGGGTTTCTTCGCCGTTTTCGTCGTTACAAAAAACTAGATAAACACCTGTTTTTACCCGATTACCATTTAGATTATTACCATCCCAAACTGCCTGCCCACCTAGCGAAGTAGTTTTATAAACCAGATTTCCACTAATGTCGGTAATTTTAATGTCGGAGTTGGAAATTAAACCTGCTATTGTTACCGGACCATCGTAAGTTTCACGCACCGGATTAGGATACACATAAACATTGTTGTAAGTATCATCTCCACCTGTTGCTTCACCTTGGTAGGAAATTAAACCCTTGTCGGTTCCAAAAAATACCTCGCCGTTTTTTTGATTAATGGTAATTGCCAAAATATTATTGGAAAGCAAGGGACTATTCTCGGTAGAAAAATACATTATCTCCTTTTCTCCCGTTTCGGAAACAAGAAATACACCCGAGCCTTTTGTCCCTAACCATTTACGGTTTGCACCATCAACAGCAATAGCAGTTACTGTTTCAGTTTCTAGTAAGGGATGATAAATCCCATCTCCTAAATCGAGCCCGGGCTGTGTTCCATAAAACGGATCAGTGGTCCAAATACGCGACGGACTGTTATACACGGCTACCCCTTTTGATGTTCCAATCCAAATAGCTCCTTCTTTGTCTTCAGCAATGGAATATACATCGCTCATCCGGGTAAGAAACGGGTCGCTTCCGTTGCTAAAATATGTTGTTACAAATAGACGTTTTTTCTGAGCACCTGTTTTATCCACAACATAGGCATCATTCCCGCGGGGTACCAAAATCCATTTATCATCGCTCTGGGTAACTTCTAACTGCCCAATATTTTTGTTTACCACCTGCGGCATAGAAAACGACTCCCACTCTCCAGCAGGTGAAAGTTTATGAATATTATTTGTTCCGGCAGTGTTTGTAATCCAAAGATTTCCCTGCGAATCAAAATCGAGGCCACCAATACGCACAAAAGGCTCGTTTGGCTGTTGTGGTAAAGCCGATTCTAAGGGACTGTTCAAATTATGATAACGTTGCACAAATTCATCGTTACGAAACTCCAGAACTCCTCCCCCCCAACTTCCCACAAAAAAATGGTTCTCGTCGGTGGGGTCAACAGCCAAACAAACTATATCATGAAATCCCGTTAACTCCGAAACTTCTTTATTGCTAAAATTGGTCCATTCCCCGGTTCGAAACCGCTGGAATCGGGGAGCCAGCCATGCATTTCCCCAAGTGTCGGTACGTCCACCAGGCGTTACCCACACGTCAGAATTATTTGATGTGAGAAAGAACACATTATTATCCATTGGTCCTGCCGGAAACAAAGACTCAAATATTTCTCCACCTAATTTCACTAAAGCATCTTTATAATCGGCAATCCAAATAGCCCCATCCTTTGAAACCACTGAGCTTTTGGGACTAATTGACGTAACCTCATTATTTTCAAACTGGTATTTTCTAATTTGCCCAATAACGACATTGTTGTTATCTACAATAAATACATCGGTCCTGCTGGCAATTGAAAGATATCCCCCATTTGATTGCATATCAAAGGCATATTTTATCCCCTCTAGATAGGGCTGCCAGCTTTCGCCATTTAAAATATACATTTCATCTGAATACCATTCTTCGGGCGTGTAGTTTGCAATTAGCTTCCCGCTATGCAAAACCAAATGGCTAAATTTTTCATTAGCATGTGGAATCGTAGTAACCTTTGTCCAATTATTGTAATCAGCCAAATTTGTTCCACTTAATGGTGCTTGTAAAATACCTTCATCACTTGCAGCATAAATAGCACCGTTGTAAAAGTCTACATCGTTTATTGCCAAATTTGTTCCATTCTCACCAATATAATAAGTATCCTTAACCTCTTGTTTTTCTAGATTTAGCACTACAATTCCAAAACCACAAGCCACATAAGCCTCGCTCCCACTAAAACTAACATTGTTTATCGCTTTATTTGCTGAAATTGTTTTACGTTTAATATCCGAAAGATTTACAACCTCGTTGCCATAAACTAAATCTATATTACTATTCGTATAGGCAACAACAAGCACGTCATTTTCATCGCTATACGCTATACATTTTATGCCAAAATCCGACAAGCCAGTGTGTTTATTTATACTGTTATCCTCTTTATCGACATAGAATAAACCGCCATCGGTAGCACAAAAAACCATGTTTTCGCCAAGCACTACATCAACGGCATTTGTATACGATAAATAATCTTGCCAACTACCCTGTTCGCGCTGTGCATTAGCGGTAATTACCAGAATAAAACTTATTAGAAGTAGAAAATAAATTCTCATAAAGTTATTTTTCGTTGTCGTACGTTTTTAAATAGCCAACCAGTTTTTGAACGGCTCTTCCACGATGGCTAATTTTATTCTTTTCCGAAAGCTCCATTTCAGCAAAAGAAACATCAAATCCTTCAGGTTGAAAAATAGGATCGTAGCCAAAGCCCGAATCCCCTCTTTTTTTCATTAAAACTTCACCATCAACAATGCCTTCAAACTGTTTCTCATCACCATTAATAATCAGCGAAATTACAGTTCTAAAACGTGCTTTTCTATCATTTATTTTAGAAAGCTTTTCTAACACCATATTCATATTCGCTTCGGCACTTTTTTCTTCTCCGGCATAACGAGCAGAATAAACTCCAGGTTCACCATTAAGTACCGAAATTTCCAGGCCAGTATCGTCGGCAAAACAATTATAACCGTATTTGTCAAAAACAAACTTAGCCTTCTGGGTGGCATTGCCTTCCAATGTTTCCTGCTCTTCTGGTATTTCTTCGTTGCAATCGATATCCTTAAGACTTAACAGCTTAAACTCATCGCCTAAAATAGCCTGTAACTCCTGTAATTTATGCTGATTGTTTGTGGCAAAAACCAATTCCATAATCCTGAATTTTTGGTAAAAATAGTGAAATGCTTGGGTTTTATTTTGATAGTTCACAACTTTAAAAATATGTATCACCAAAATAGCATATAATTTGCTTCAGCGAAATAGTTTCATGTGATAAAAGACGACAAATTACGGTGAGGTATAATTAACACTTGAAATTAGATGGATCGTCATGCTGAAGTGACATCCTAATAAACACAACTTCTAATATTCCTGCTGATTTAGGGCTAACATAGAAGACTTTAAAAAGCCTAGTTTTTCATACATAAAGATCCTGTAACATTTCCATTTACAATCTTTTCTATTAAATTTAATGCTCAATCTAAATCAATAAACATTTAACAAATAATGGCTGAAAAGAGAAGAGATTTTATTAAGAAAAGCTTGGTAGGAACTGCCGGAATTGTAATTGGTGGCATGGGCCTAAGCTCTAAGTCGTATGCCTCAATAATGGGGTCGAACGATCGAATTACAATGGCTGTAATTGGAATTCGAGGACGGGGGAAAGGACACATGGAAAGTTGGAGTAAATTAAAAGAAAACAGAAATGTTTTTCTAAAAACGATTTGCGATGTAGATGAAAACCTATTAGCCGACCGTGCCAAAATAGTTGAGAATGCAATTGGGACAAAACCTTTAACTGAATGGGACATGCGTCGGGTATTTGATGATCAGGGAATTGATGCAGTTTCCATTGCCACACCAAATCATTGGCATGCCTTGGCTACCATATGGGCTTGTCAAGCCGGAAAGCATGTGTATTGCGAAAAACCTTCGAACCACAATGTTTGGGAAGGAAGGAAAATGATTGAAGCAGCACGTAAATACAATGTCCGCGTACAGATTGGATTCCAAAACCGGTCGATAGCTAATGTTATGGAGGCTATGAAGTTTTTACATGAAGGTGGAATTGGCGATGTTTTTATGGCAAAAGGAAACTGCTACAAACCTCGTGATTCTTTTGGTATTTCGGAAGACAGCTTACCGCCGGATGGTTTGCATTACGATGCTTGGCTTGGGCCAGCACAATGGAGAGCTTACAACGAAAAGCGTGGCCATTACAACTGGCACTGGCATTGGAATACCGGAAACGGAGATACCGGAAACCAGGGACCACACCAATTTGATATTGCCCGCTGGGGACTCAACAAAAATGAACATCCGGTTACTATTGCATCAGCTGGAGGCGTATTCGGAATCGACCCAAAAGAATGCTCGCAGGAAACACCAAATACACAAACTTCGTTGTTTACCTATGATGATGGAAAGGTGCTGGAGTTTGAAACCCGTGGCCGATACACGAACTCAGAATCGAGCCTAAATATTAAGATTGGTAATCTATTTTTTGGAACCGAAGGTTATATGGAATTAAATGGCAGTCAATGGAGAGCATTTCGTGAACGTGAGAAAGAACCTTTTGCAGGATCAGATGTTGCCACTTCGGAAACACCCAGCGATCCAACATTTCTAAAAGCACCAGGAGGAACCGAACATTATGCCAACTTTATTGATGCTATTCGTTCGGAAAGCAATAATGAATTACACTGCGATGTGCGCGAAGGAGTAATGTCTTCCGACCTTCCTGCTCTGGCAAATATTGCATTTCGGTTAAAACGCCAGTTGACATTTCGTGGTAGTTACGAAAAATTTGCAAACGACCCCGAAGCAGATATGATGCTTACACGTCGTTATCGGAAACCATATTTTATTCCTGAAAACGTTTAAATTCTACAAACAAAAAATCCGGTTCTTAGTTAGAACTGGATTTTTTGTATTGCACTAAATAAATGTCCTTTATCCCCTTCCAATCATTTCATTAAAAATTGCCAATTGCTCTTTCATCGCCACAATTCTATCGGCAGGTTTTGTACGAGCTTCCAACAAAATCCAACCATCGTATTTTATATCTACAAATAAGTTCATTAAATCCTGATATGGATATTTTCCTACATTTAATTCCCGAATATGAACTGTATCGCCGAACCATTTTTTCACCGAATTGAAATTTTCTTCCAAGCCCGGAGCCAATAAATCCTGATCGTTACAATTCCAACATATTTTTACACTTTTCTCGGTAACCTG
>JAUVDE010000305.1 GCA_030595485.1 Draconibacterium sp. | reverse complement strand
AGTGTATTCCATTTTTTCTTTATTTCCACCTGGTAAGATCCATAACCGTTTCCCAATACATTTAGTTGGTCGGTAGGGAGCGAATTGTCTCCACCGGCACTGCCTGTTATATATTTAAAATAATCTTCCCAACCGGGCAGTTCACCATAAACGGGGTGGGTACCTGCCCACATAACGTAATGTTCGAGCCCGGCTGAAAGCTGCAGGCTTGCAGGTTTTCCTAACCGCAAGTAAAAAGCTTTGTGGTGAAGATGGGTGTCGTTCACATAACGATTATCGTTTAGTAAACCCTCTTCGTAAAAGCCATAAACAGCGAACCAATCGGAAATAAGCGGAACGAAGCGATTAAAACCAAGCCTGATGCGGGGATGCGGGCGGGCATTTCGGGAGTAGGCAATATTCCCGTTTGAAGCCGATAATCCATTGTATATTTCGTCTTCGGCAAATGCACCGGCTTTAATTTGTAAAAATTTCCAGTTAATACCACCAAAAAGTTCGGTAATATGAATCGCGTTATCGTTTGCTAAAAGAAAGTTAAGGCGTGCCTGGCCTTCAAACGAAAAATCGGAATTATTTAAGGAAAAATCATGACCGGCGTCGAGTTCAAAGTTTTGAATTGTACTATTGTTTCTGTTGTAACGACCCAGTTGATTTGCCCATAACCAGAATGGAAGTTGTTCTTTGGTGCCGGCCAGAGAATGAAAGCTGGTTTCGAACGATTGGGCAAAAACAGTACTGTTTCCTAGTAATAGTAAAAAAAGCAGCAGGTATTTATACATCGTATCACTTCCGGTTTTGGGGCGCAAGGTAAGGAAAAAGTTTCAAGGCAAAAGTAGGAAATGAAAAGTCAAAAGTGAAAAGGTAAAAGTTAAGAATTTGTTACTTGCAACTCAAATTCTTAAATCTTGATACTTGCTACTTGTGTCTGTTTTGGGTGTAAGTTTCAGGTTCAAAGTGAAAAGGCAAAAGTTTGTTGCCGATTACTTATTCTCTCTGCTTACGACTCAGTACTTACGACTAATTACTCACTACTCACTATACCCTTTTCCATACGCATATTTGTACGCATAGGAGTAACCATAGCTAAAGCGGTCGAGTTTAATGTCGTTAATAATAATAGCGGGGTTTTTCATTATACCTTTTTGTGCTATTTCGTTGATGTATTTTAGCTGGTCTTTTTTGCTGACACCGTAACGTAAAACAAACAGGTTTAAATCGGTTAGTTTACTGGTAATCAGTCCATCAGTCACCATCGATACCGGAGCGTTGTCGATAATAATAGTTCGTTAGAAATGTTAATAACTATCTAACAATCAACAGAATAAGCTCTTTGCACATTTCGACAATCCCCTGATAATCAATATCTTAATAGGATTTACCACAATCTTGTTAAATATAATTACCAAGGGACATTATCGTTATAATAAGCGGATTATGAACGCGTTAAATGAAATGCCAAAAATAAACCAATGCCGAAAAGTCTTCCTGTCCGAGGTTTTTGTCCTGCTGTTGAGCATTAAAGGACGTATAAACTTCTTACAGCTATATCGTTACGGCAAATGCTGTGAACAAAGATACCGACAACAATTTGAAAAACCATTTGATTTTTTGGAATTTAATAAATCCCTTACACTTTCATCGGGGGGTGGGCGTTATGCTATTGCTTTTGACCCCAGCTATATTAACAAATCTGGCAAAAAAACACCTGGGCTTGGTTATTTCTGGTCAGGTTGTGCCGGGAAGGCAAAATGGGGGCTTGAAATTGCAGGACTTGCAGCAATAGACATTGAAAACCACACCGCATTCCATCTTGAAGCTGTACAGACCGTAACCGATAGTAATACAGATTCTACATTGACCGATTGGTATGCAAATGTAATTTCATCAAGAAAAGAGGTCTTGTGTACTATTTCAAACATTTTGGTGGCAGATGCATGGTTTTCTAAAAAGAAATTTACTGATCAAATTATATCAGCAGGGATGCACCTAATAAGCCGGCTCAGGGACGATGCTGACCTGATGTACCTGTACAAGGGCAAACCTACAGGGAATAAAGGCAGGCCAAGGAAGTATGCAGGAAAAATTGACCATAACAACATTGATGAAAATTATTTTAGCCTTGTAAAACAAGATGAAGGCTCTACCATCTTTTGTGCAGAGGTATATTCTAAATCGCTAAAAAGGACAATTAAGCTCCTTCATGTTGTTTATACCAATCCCAAAGGAAAAGAAATCCACAAGCTCTATTTCTCAACGGACCTGTCTATTGGAGCATTGGATATTTTGGAATACTACAAAGCCCGGTTTCAGATAGAATTTCTTTACCGTGATGGCAAGCAACACACTGGGCTCAATGATTGCCAGACAAGGAGCGAAAATAAATTGCATTTTCATTTCAATGCATCGCTTACGGCAATTAATATTGCCAAAGTCACACACTGGTTGAGCATTCCAAAAGAACAGCGCAAAGCATTTTCAATGAATGATATAAAAACATTGAACCACAACGGTTTACTGCTACAACGATTTTTTGACGTGTTCGCTATTAGCCCACACTCTGCTAAAAATAAGAGGCGGGTCAATGAACTCTTATATTACGGAACTATTGCAGCTTGATTTTTTAACGAAGTATTGAATTTATGCAGAGCTTTTATTGTATGTGTGGCAAAGGGGAGTTCTTTTCCAATTTCAGGATACTGGTGTTCTACAATGGTACCATCGAAGTCGATAGCAATAGTAAGTTGTTTTATCATTCTAATTATAAAATTTTAAGGCTACTCGATACTTCCTGGTAATCTCTGCAGGAGAGCTCGTTTACAATAGTACTTCTGCATGCAATATTTTATTTACTCGTTTCATTCATTCATCCATCCAATTACTTACCTTATTAAAATTTTATAACAACTTAATTCGGTAAACTTAATCATTTAATTCTATCCTTTCCATATTAATAATGAGTTGTTTCTTGTCAGGTACTCTTCTTTTTCTTCGGGTTTCAGGGGCAAAAGAAACAATATTACTGGACTTCGAGAAGCGATGCGGAAGTTGATTTTGTGTTGGAGTCGGAAAAAAATATTTATCCGGTAGAAGTTAAAAGTGGAACAAGTCGCAACCTGAAAAGTCTGAGAAGTTATGCCGACAAATACAGCCCGGAAACCATCTTCCGCCTGTCACCAAGAAACCTAGTCCAAGCAAATGATTTTGTGAATTTACCTTTGTATGCAATAGGTTTGTTGTTGAGAAATATTCAATAGTTGAGTTCATTCTAAAAAAAACACCCGATATCATGTTGATTGTAACATTTGATATTGGGTGAATATTTTAGTGAATTGATTTTAATTAGAAACGAAACCCACGTTTGGGCACTTTATTAAATCGGCGATTCATTTTATGGTCGCCATCCATATAAATTTCCATAACGTATCTGCCCTCGGTCAAATGTTGTAAATCAAGCCCGGTTTGAGTATCTTTTATATTTGTAAATTCATGTGTTTCAACATACTCACCATCTTTAGTAATACGCACTTTTAGTGTTGAGGGTTTGTTGGTTGTGGTGTAAATGGTGGCGTAATCCCTAATCATTCGCGGGTAAATATTTACCGCTAAGTGAGCGATAGACGTATCTACCTTTGTTTCATTATCGGCACGAAAGGCATAAGACTCACCATTCCCATTATCGCTTTCGAATAAATGAATAAGATTACCATCTAAATCTTTTAAGCGTAGTCTTCCATAACCTGCACGAGCCATAAACCAGAATTCTAAGCCATCACCAGCAGTGTCAATTAGGTTTAAGTAATAGTTGCCTTCCTCCAATTGCAAAGTATCGATATAGGTTGTAGCCGAATCCAGAGTTTCTGGAGTTTGGGAATAAACGGTATCGTATGAACTACTAACAATGTGTAGCCAATTCTCTTTTGGTTTGTTGTTGGTCATGAATTCAACTACAAAAGTCGATGGAATGGTTGGGATATTATAAAACTCAGATTCCATGGCATTGTCACCGTCCCACTCGTCTTCTTTATCGTTAGGTTCTTCCAGAATTACTGAAAATGTATTTAAGCCGTCGTTAGCCAAAATCTCTCCCGGAAGTGAAATGAGTGCCGCCTCATAAAAACCAAGATTACCTTTCCACTTAAAGGTTTTTTCTTCGAAACCAACTGTTTTATATACGATTTTTAGTTTGGTCAAATCTCTTTTCCCAAGGTTGCGTATTTTAATAATTGGATCGAAACCGCGTGGGTTAAAACGATTGTAATTCTCTTTTTTATTGGGTGCGATTATTTCTTCAATGGCTACATCGTTTTTGTTATTGGGTTCGCCAAATTGGAAGAAGTACGAAGTTATTTGTTCTTTGGGTTGTCCTTTGTCGGTGGCTGTAAAAGGTTCCATGTCAAGGTCGATTGTATGACTTGCTTTGGTAAGCGGAACGTCAATTGCATCGGGTACCTGTAAATCGCCAGGACACCAATATGCACGGTCAAAAATCCAGGTTCCTCCCTGCGGATAAAGTGGATTATTACCACAGTCCTTCCACATATTGCGGTGGTCAACTACTTTAACATCAAATTTTAGCTCGCGCCAACGGCTAC
>JAUVDE010000042.1 GCA_030595485.1 Draconibacterium sp. | reverse complement strand
AATTTCAACAATCGCGTACATAATTTCACTTTTAATGTTTACACCGTCAGGCGGATTTCCCTTTGGACTTCGCTTATCGAGCCTGATCGATTCAAAATTTGGACTGCAAAAGTAGTTATTTTTAGGTAATTAGCAAATAATTGGGAGCTAATTTCAGATTCAAATCCGTTGTTTTTCAATAATCAAAAGAAAATCAACTTTGGCGGTGGCTCCCATGGGTCTGAATATCGGTTTTACATTGGGAACTATGGACACGACTTCTCCTCTTAAACGATTTAAGAATTGTTCCAGTTTTAACTGGTCTTTACTCATTTTTATGTCGAAACGATGCACTTTGTATTTCATGATACTTGATTTATAGTTCAACTTGTTTTTGCATATAAACATTGCTGTAAATAACCATTCTGGTAACTTCGCCTTCTGCATTTTTTTCAAATCCAATTACGTTTTTATTGAATTCGTCTTTCCATAAACCGTTTGCATTTTGCTCTGGTAGTTTTATTGCTTTTTTGGCCATCGGGTCGTTTATTGCCAGTGTTCCATTTTCGTAAAACACTTTAAACTCAGCCTGAACAGGAGCAAGCCAGTAGTTACCCAGCAATGGTTGAATATCGGCAGGAACATTTTCTTCAACAATTTCCAAATCCGACCTTCTACTAAGTGGAACCTCCTGTTGCAATTTCATTTGAGATATGTTTCCATATATATTATTTATAAATGAAAAGTTCAGTTGCCTAGTCATTATAGGATAGAGTATTCCGTTTTCGTCGGGTGGATGCAAAGCCAAAACCTGTGCCCCAGGAATGTTCACAGCCAGACTTCCTTCCTGGTACAGGATTTCGAAGATGTTATTTCTTTGTTTGTGTTTATATTTCCCAATATACTTTTTCAATTCATCCGGAACATCAGTTACAGCAGACTCATTCCCCATTCGGTATTTAAGAAGTTTCATCTCTTTTGGATTGAACGAAGTTTTTTCGCCAAGACGAATATGCCCGGCATCGACAAAACTGAATTCGTGGGCGGTAGCATCTACTGCTATCCAACCTGCCTCTCCCATGTAAACTTCGGTCCAAGCGTGCTGATAAAAACACCCTCCCATATATGAGATGTACATGCAACCAATGGAAAGCCGCGCCGGAATGCCAACCGCCCTGCAAAAAGCTGTCAGCAAACGCGAATGCGAACCACATTCGCCTTCCCTTATATTATAAGTATTAATTGCAGATGTTCCACCGGGAATTGCCCCCCTTATATTTTCTCCAACCCATTTACTTAAACTTACAGCTGCCTCCCATGAATCTTTTGACTCCATGGTAATTTGTTGTGCTTCATTAATTAAAACCGGATGGTCAGATTCGATCAAACTTTCCGGTTCAAGATATTTTTTCAATTCTTCGCTTTCAATCTCCTGAGGAAAAGCCGGTGCATTATCACCTTTATAATCTTGTTTTTCAATTTCAAAAACACCTTCAATCAAATTAGCTGTAACTGTTCCCACGAATTTCTGTTCCGGAAAATTGAGGCTTTCTGTAGTTATCCATTCGCCTCCCGATGAAATTGTCGCTTCTACTTTCATATAAGAAATGTCGTGGACATTGGAGATAATTTTATTTACACGGGCAAAAAGTATATTATCGAGATTTACAACCTGAATTCTCTTTTTAACAGATTTATCGGCCAGATAAATTACCCGGTTCGAAATATTGATTTTTAAAAGGAAACTGTTTTCTTTATTCAACCACAGTTTTGTAGTTATCCCTGAATTTTGATTTAATTCCTCAAAAATAATTGTATTAAAATTTGCTCCCGCCAATTCAAGTTTTTCTTCTCCAAGCTGCGTATAATTTTTAGTTACAATTTCACCTTTCTGGTTGTCGAAAACACGGTATATTTTCTCTTTTTCATCTCCAAGAATAAAGTCTTTCATTAAATGAGGGTACGAAAAAGTGTTTTCTAAAATAACATCATCAGTAAGTTGGATCTGTTTTACTTCTCCTCCTTCAACAGATGTGAAATAAGCAGTTCCGCTACTGAATTTTACAGATGAGTACATTTCGGCGGTAGTTTTAAACCGTTGTTCAACAAAAACCGGAAGTTGCGTAGTGGGTTCAATTAAGGCATTATTTGTGATTATCAAATCAACTTTCCCCCCGAGGGCAGATTGTTTTACCAATGCTTCTTCATTCAGGCAGAGTAACTCTTTGCCATCTCTTTCGATTATTGTCATTTCCGATTCGGAGAAACCGCAGAGTACTCCGCCGATTTCTACTGCGTGGGTCCACGATTTTGGCAGGTCTTTGAATGACTGCCCGGCTGCTGTTGTCCATAAAAATGCGGACATAGCTAGCGCTAATGAAAGTTTAAAAATTGTTTTCATGACTTTGATTTTTAGTTAATTAAAAGTGTTTTCTGTTTTTGTTTCTTTCTGATTTATCGTACAAGAAATCCAATATTCTTAAATACTACGAGCAGTAAAACAAAACCAAATACGAGTACCAGTAGAACTAATACTTTATTTATTCTGTCTTGTTTTCGTTGTGTTTCAATGTTGCTTAAAACCAAGGGCAATGTGTTGTCATTTAAGTCGGACAGACAGGCTTCGATATGTTTTATTTGATAAGCAACTTGCTTTTGATTGACAATAAAATTGAACACAATTCCGAAAATGATAAATATCGAAAAAACGATAATATCCTGACCATCCAATGGTCGAACTTGTCCGTAAGTTGCGTAAAAGTAAAGTAGCATGCCCGACAAGAAAATAAATATATAGGTTGATGAGATTGCCAGCAAAGTGGTAAAAAACCTGCTTCTTAAATAAGTGAGCATCGATGCCAGTTTTTCCTTGGGAGTTTGTGCGTAATCTGCAATTTGCGAGAATTGATTCAGCATTTTAAACTGAAAAAATATCAGCGACACAAGTAAAATAATGGCCATAATACAAACTGCAAGAACATTCATTGTTTTGAAATAAAGGAATATGTCGATGGCAAGAACCACAACAACAAGTGATTTTACTGCAATATCGATAAACATCATTTTTTTTACATATTGTGCTGTTGAGTTCGACCGCTTCGAAATAAATCGCTCAATTGTTTCACTTCCATAGTCCGGAGTTCCCATGAAATTTCCTGCTTTGTTCCACATATCTTTTAAGTTTTTATCGTTATCGCTCATGACTCTTGTTTTACAGTGTTACTAACCAATTCCTCCAATTTCCGCTTAATTCGCACCAGTTTTACGCTCACATTTGTTTTCGATGTTCCCATAATTACTGCGATTTCTTCGTAGTTCTTTTCTTCCAGCCAGAGTAAAATAATAGCCTTGTCGATTCTGTTCAGTTTTGAAATTGCACGGTACAACAGTTGTACATTTTCTTTTTCATTGTTCGAATTATCAGGAATCCGATCAGTTTCCCGCAGTGGCTTAAATGAAAAGGAATTTTTGCTTTTTCTGATATTACTGATTGCTGTGTTCAGTGCCACCCTGTACATCCAGGTGCTGAATTTTGCTTCCTCCCTAAAATTAGGATACGAAAGCCAAAGCTGCAGGCAAATTTCCTGGAAAAGGTCTTCGCGATCGACCCGTCCATTTGCATAAATCATGGTGATTTTATGAATGATTGCCTGGTTCTTTTCAATCAGTTCGCTAAAGGCTTTTTTATTTTGCTTTTGTTTCATTTTGGTTTTCTGAAACGTTGGTCGCAAAAGGTTTGTAAAAACTACAGTTTTTGAAGAAAGTTTTCAGTCTCAGTCTCCGTTTTCAGTCTCAGTCACAGTTTCGAGATCATTTTTTTAAGAACTGAAACTGGGTCTACACGATATCTATTAAAATCCTTTTCTTAAACTGAAAATTGCGACTGCCAACTTTATTTATCAAATAACTCAATAACCTTATATTGAATCAATTCTTCCACCAAATCTTTAATTTCCGGCAAGTCATCATTTTCGATTCCGGCTTTTATGCGGATTTCTTCAAGCGATAAATGTTCACCATCGGGGAATGGCAAATTATAGAGGAACTTCCCCTGAGCAGTAGTAAGGTTGATTTTTTTCTCGGAACGTTCGCGGCCTTTCCCTACCCAAATGGCAAGGTTACTAAAGTATTGACCGTTTCGTGCCAGCGAAAATCGTACCCCGGCATTTTTCTTTTCCCTTAGTCTCGAATTTTCCAAAGAACTATTTTTTGATGTTTTCAGTTCTTCCATTAAATCGAGTTCGAAAGAAATTTTGAGTTGTTGCAAAGTATAACGAAAGTAGGGTCGCTTTCTTTCAATCGTCTCTTTTTTCGAAAGAATTTTTAAATCGGCCATGGCTTCCAGAAAATCCTGCACTGTTTGAATGTGCATTCCCAAACGCGAAGCTGCTTCCGATGCCGAGATGTCGCGGTAGTTATTTAAAAGGCGAAAAATGTCTTTTGCAAAGCTCTTCGATATATATGTGCCAAATTTGGCTGCTTCTTCAAATTTCATGGTTATGAAAATAATCCCATTTTAACTGAATTTAATCGGTCTGTAATACGAACCTTGTCGCCTCTCATGTAAAAATCGGCAAAGGTTATCATTAATTGTCCTAACGATTCGCAAAGGTGGTCGAATGATAAATCATCTTTATAGTCTAAATAATCTTTTCGTGAAATATGTACTGAAACCTGACCATCGAAATCAAATGAAATCTAGGTTTTGCTGAGGTAATCGTAATTTGGATTATAAAGAAATTCAAATTCATCGCCCATTTTAACAGGAACTAATAAAACCCTGTTCTCTTCCTGAAAAGGCATACATACCAAGGTTTTCTTTAAATGATTGCCAAAGTCGATAATATCATATTTTGAATGGTCTACAACACCGGCAGGGCGAGGACGTTCGGTGTAGGTGTCAGTGCCTTCTTCTACATCCCAGGCTGCCAGTTCCATTATTTCGCGACCACGAAACTTTAACTTTTTCTGATAGCCAACATACATCATCCAGAACATGAAAAAGTAGAAAAATAGTAGGCCAATTTTAAACTCATCGCTGAATATAGGTTTAGGGCCGCTAAAATCATCGGGTAAGTCAAGAATTATTAGAATAATCCCAAAAGTTAGAAGGTAAAAAGCACTAATCAGATTATAATAATTACTGGTTTTAATAAACGACCAAAACCCAAACGCAAATGAGTAAAAAATCATTACCCCTCCCAAAACATTAAATGCATGAAACAGGCCGAATACAATTGCTGTAAGAAAGAAGATAAGTAAAGAGATGATGGCGGGAATCAACCCTTGGATTCCTTTATCCGGTTTCAGTTTTCTCATGGCTTAAAGACTTTAATTAATATATACTACAAAAAAAATGAACTATACAAAGATAGTATCATTTGTTATAAAAAGTCAATAGTTTGGTTGATGTTATTCAACATGCCTAATTTCTTTGAAGGTGCATTTTGCAATTTTCAGAGGTAATAAAGTACAGCAGGGTTTAAACATATTGAATAAAACATTTACAATTTCGGCGCGAAACCAAAATGATTATTATATTTGTTTGAACTGAAAAGAAACAGGCCAAAGGTAGTATGCAAAAAATACGCTTAAACATTTTAGGACTTTCAGTAAGTCAAACTCAAAGCGGCGCTTACGCCTTGGTTTTGGCAGAAGAGGAAGGAGAACGTAGGATTCCTATTATAATTGGCCCGGTTGAGGCTCAGGCAATTGCCATTCAATTGGAAGGATTAAAACCACCACGTCCGCTTACCCACGATTTAATAAAGAATATGGCTTTCGCTTTCGACATTGCTTTGTTGGAGGTTACCATTTATAAATTGGAAGAAGGGATTTTTTACTCCGAGTTACTTTGCGAAATGAATGGCAAAGAGATAAAAATTGATTCGCGAACATCGGATGCAGTGGCTTTGGCCTTGCGTTTCCGTTGCCCTATTTTTACTTCGGAAGAGATTTTACAAAAAGCCGGAATTGTATTGGAAGGTGAAGAAGAAGATTCTCCTGTGCGAAGTTTACTGGATGATGACGAGGAATTTGAAGCACCGGCTTCGTCGTCGTATGCGCAATATTCGAGCAGCGAGTTGAACGATTTGCTGAGCGAAGCCATTCAGGATGAAGATTACGAAAAAGCATCGATTATACGCGATGAGCTAACTAAACGAGAAAAGTAGACTTAAATGAAATACATAGTAACCATGCTGGTAGTTTTTACCGGCATTCTTTTTTTTCAGCCGGTAATGGCAAATATTACCGACGGCAGTCAGGAAGTTGTTGAGCAAGTATCTCAGCAAGTGGATAAATCAAGTTTATTAATTTCTAAAGAGCGCGAAAATCCATTTTCAATAATGACCTTGTTGCGTGGTTTACTGGGAATGGCAGTTTTACTTGCCATTGGTTTTGTATTTAGTTCCGACCGAAGAAATATACCCTGGCGAACGGTTGGAATTGGTTTGCTAATTCAAGTTGGGCTGGCACTTGGTGTTTTATATGTGCCGTTTATTCAATCAATGTTCGAGTTTTTTGGGCAGATTTTCGTGAAGATTCTTGATTTTACAAAAGCCGGCAGTATGTTTCTCCTGGGAGATTTAATGGATGCCGACACCTATGGTTTTATCTTTATGTTTCAGGTTTTGCCAACTATTATTTTCTTTTCGGCACTAACTTCGTTGTTATTTTATTGGGGAATTATTCAGAAAGTAGTTTATGGTTTGGCGTGGGTATTTACCAAAGCCTTAAAAATATCGGGTGCCGAGGCACTTTCGGTTGCCGGAAACATTTTTCTTGGGCAAACAGAGTCGCCATTAATGATTAAAGCTTATCTCAATAAAATGAGTAAGTCGGAAATACTTTTAGTTATGACTGGTGGAATGGCAACACTCGCCGGAGGGGTTTTGGCAGCCTACATTGCCTTGTTAGGTGGCAACGACCCAGTACTGCGTTTAGAGTTTGCAAAACACTTGCTTACTGCTTCGATTATGGCCGCACCGGCTGCAATTATTTTCTCAAAAATGCTTATCCCTCCTACCGATGCAATAAACAAAGACATTGAAGTTAGCCGCGAAAAAATTGGTAGTAATGTGCTTGATGCAATTTCGAATGGAACTACCGAAGGTGTGAAGCTAGCGGTAAATGTTGGTGCCATGCTTTTAGCTTTTATTGCTTTTATTGCCATGTTTAATTTTATAATTGGCAAGGTTGGTGACTGGACACATTTAAACGGTGTAATTGCTAATATTACCGATGGCAAATTCGACGAACTTTCGTTGCAGTTTATTTTGGGCTACACTTTTGCACCACTAATGTGGTTAATTGGTATTTGCCCCGAAGACATTGCAGTTGTTGGCCGTTTGCTGGGAGAAAAATTAATTCTGACAGAGTTTATTGGCTATATTAGTTTAGCCGACTTAAAAGCTGCGGGTGCATTTACCGAAACAAAATCGATAATTATGGCAACGTATATTTTATGTGGTTTTGCCAATTTTTCATCTATCGGAATTCAAATTGGCGGAATTGGTGCACTTGCCCCAAAACGTCGGGTGCTACTTTCGCAATTAGGAGTGAAGGCACTTTTGGCTGGTACTTTGGCTTCGCTTATGTCGGCTACCATTATTGGGACTATTATGGGTTAATGAATTTATTTTACCTTTTTGAGCTAGACTTCTTATTATATCAGGATTGTAGCGCATCGAGAAAAATGGAGATACTTGCGGTTTTTCACCATATTCAAGATAAGAATAATCAATATCAAGCTCAATTTTCATATTCTTCACTATTGATTCGATGAGTATTTTTTTGTCATCTGGACATAACTGATTAAGTTCTATTACTACTTGATGGAATAAGTCTTTATTGTTATTTTTCTTTCCAGATTGATTTCATTTTATGCACTTCAATTTTATCGACACCAAGCTCGCCACCATTGGTAAAGAGAACAACATCCAGAGCTTTTTCGCTTGGATTAAAACAATTTGAAACTACAGCTTGTCCATCGTTTGCAAAAATTTCAATTGACGTACGGTCGAGTAAAATCTCAAGTTTTAATTTGTCATTTTTTGTGGGTAAAGGAACTGTGCATCCTAAAACTGAAAGTGTTCCTCGTTTTACGTTGTATAAAATTTCGGTGCCTTGCTCTTTGTTGCTATGGCGCACCATAAAACCAAAATTATCCGAAGATTTTACATCCAACTCGGCAATAATGTGTAGACAATCGCCGGTTACTTTTTTAAGTTTATTGTCGTTTAGTCCGGGTATTATATTTTTGTTTTCCCACGATAAACTTTTACCGTGTAATTGTTCTATTTCGGCAATGGGAGTTCGTATCAATTTATACCCTGCAGGAAATTTAGTTACGTTTAATTCGCATGGAAACGACATTTGACCATTAAAAGGCATTTCTGGGAATTCCCCACCACGCATCCATGCAATTTGAATTACACGCCCATCTTCAGCAGGAATATTACTCCATGTTTGAGTTGCATAGTAGTTTTTGCCCCAGTCGCTTTTCATTTTTCCAGTTTCCGAGCTAAAGTTTTTTCCATCGAATGATCCCATTAAATAGCTTCCGTCTCCATCAAAAAGTACCCACTTACTTTCGTCCGGACGATTGGTAACTTTAAATTCAACTAAATCTGGACATTCGTAAAACCCAGGCACATGGCTTTCCCAGTTCCAATCCAATAAATTGTCTGAGGTATAAATAGACACACCTTTTGAATTGTCTTTATCGGTAAGTTTTCGGTAAAGCACCATTACCCATTTTTGTGTTTGCTTGTGCCAAAATACTTTGGGGTCGCGGGCGTCATCTTTTTCATCAAGTGGAATAATGGGGTTCCCTTCGTATTTTTCCCAGTTGCGGCCTTTGTCGGTGCTGTAAGCAATACGTTGCCCACAGTGTTGACTGGTGTAAAAGGCCAGTAGTGTTTTGGTGTCGCCAACTTGTTTTCCAAGCAAATTATTCTTGTCAACAATTGCCGAACCGGAATAGGCTGTGCAACGTTCTTTATCCTCCGAATTCTCATCGGGATACAGAGCGATAGGATAATGGTCCCAGTGCAATAGATCTTTACTAATTGTATGTCCCCAATGCATAAAACCCCATTCATTCCCTTTGGGGTTGTGTTGGTAAAACATGTGGTATTCATTATCGTAAAAAACCAGACCATTCGGATCGTTATGCCAGTTCTTTTCCGGCGTAAAATGAAATTGTGGCCGATAAAGTTCATCGTAAAGTTTTCTGTCTGATTTTTTCGCTGGAAGGCTAACTATCACTGAAATAGCCAGTAAGGTTGTTGATAAAAAGTTCATAAAAATGTGTCTTGCTTTTTTTGTCGTTAGGCTAAACTTAGGGAAAATAATTTGGTTTATTAAAATTAATTCATACTTTTATCAACGCAAACCTGTAATGAGATACAAAACTAAGCGATGCTTTTGGTTTACATTAAATCAAAAATCATAAAAATTGAAAGCACCTTTTATTTGAAGAGTTACTAAGAGTTTTTTGAAATAAGATGAGGACGTTTTACAAACCCACTGGTTTTTTGTAGGTGTAATTTATAGAAAAACAGGTAGCCGGCTTATCATTTTTCAGATTTTATAACCCATAGTTTCAGCCCAAAAAAATGGCAGTTTCGCTCAAGATGTTTCAACTTTGCAGGAGAACAAACCCTAATTTAAGTTGAGATGAAGCAAAATGAAGTATTCACTTTTAAAATTGTTGGACGCAATTTTAAGTTTTCAGAAAAATTGGTTACATAGTTTACTGTAGTGCTTGAGTTAGAGCGCAGTGTCGAGTTTTTTTTAATTCTTCACAAACCCACTGGTTTATCAAACCATTAATCATCAATTGATAAACCGGGAAGATTTGAAAGAAAGAAGCCTGTCTATCTAATTATAGAAGCATTCTGTAATGTCCCTGCTTTATGTAAGCTTGGTTAGAGTTTGAAGTAACAAACCCTAATTTAAGTTGTTATGAGACGCTTTTTATTAACCGTTCTAATCGTTGCTAGCGCTTGCAACGTTTGGGCACAGAAAGAAAAACCGGAGAAACTTACACTAGTAAATGCTCCGATTAACATTGCTTCAGAAGAGACCAGAAAATCGTTTATCCCACCTGCAGACCGAAATTTGAAATCGGGTGTAGTGATGAATTCAGATTTTCAAGTAGATTTCGTAAACTTTCCTGAGAATGCTAAATCAGCATTTTTATATGCAATCTCGATGTACGAAAACCTTATTACATCAACTGTGCCTATTGTAGTACAGGTGAAATGGGAAAGTATGGGAGGCAATGCCTTGTCGCAATGTGCTCCATCATCATTTTACAAAAATTTTAATGGTGCTCGTTTGTCCGATGTCTATTATCCGGTGGCTTTAGTTGAAAAACTTGCCCAAAGGGAAATGAACGGATCGGAACCAGACATTGTTTGTTCTTTCAACAGTAATATTGACTGGTATTATGGAACAAATGGCGATGCTCCTTCAAATCAATATGATTTAGTAACTGTTGCGATGCACGAATTAATTCATGGGCTTGGGTTCGTGGGCTTTTTCGATATAGACAATGGTGTTGGTGATTTGAAGAATTCAAATGGATTACCAAGTATTTACGATGTGTATATTTATAATAATTTGAATAAACAACTTGCGAATTCAAGTAATTTTAATGCTCCTTCGGCAGCCTTAAAAAATGTATTGCAATCGGATAACCTTGTTATTAAAGGGACCGATGGCAAGGATAAACAAAAAATTTATGCTCCAAACAAATGGAATTCCGGTTCAAGTATTTATCACTACAGCGAAAGCGGTTTTGCAAAAGGAGATGCAAATGCTTTAATGAGTCCTTATCTTTTTAAAGGCGAATCTATTCATCACCCAGGAGATAAAACATTGGAGTTATTAGCCGAATTTGGGTGGAAATCGTTAAACATTGAAGGTGCGAAAATCAATGACTTTGAAACACCTGTTGCTTCATTGCCTGTTTCTGTTGAAGTAAATAGCGAGTTAGATGTAAATAAGTCGTCAGTTAAAATAACATATTCAACTGATAATTTTAATACTACAAACACTGTAGCTCTACCCTATAATTCAGCTACAAAACAATTCGAAGGTGAATTACCTTTGAATAATAGAAAAGGAAAAGTTCAATATTATTACGAAGCTACTACTGCAAACAAAATTAAATTTACTTGTCCCGATAGAGCTCCTGAACGTAAATATACTTTTAACGTAGGTGCAGATTATAGCCCTCCGGTATTAAAACACAATCCTGAAAAACTAGTTGCTACTGCTCATCCGGTTTTAAATATTGATGCAGTTGCCACTGATAATGTTGGAATAAAAACGGTAAATGTTGACTATAAAATCAATGGAGTTGCGCAAGAACGTTTTGAGTTAAGTAAAGCTGCTGCTAATACTTATGTCGGAAAAATTGAATTACCGCTTAACTTAAACCACAACGATGTAGTTGAATACAGGATAGTGGCCATTGATAATACTGCAAGAGGCAATAAAAGAGCCATGCCAACCAGCGGTTACTTCAATGTGGATATTTTCGAATCGGAAAAACCACTTACAGGTTATTTCTCTGATTTTGATTCGGATAACAAGGATTTTGAAATATCTGATTTTGAAATGAACCGTCCTTCTGGTTTCTCAAGTGGTAACCTACACACGGTAAGCCCTTATCCAGAGTCAAGCATTGAAAATGAACGCTATAATTTAGTAGCCCAGTTGAAACATCCCATAATTATTGAAGAAAATGGATTAATGAGTTTTGACGAGGTGGTATTAGTTGAGCCTGGTGAAGATGGAGCAACTTATACCGAGGAAATGTTCTGGGACTTTGTAATTGTAGAAGGCAGTAAAAATAATGGTAAAAGTTGGTTGCCCGTAACTGACGGTTACGACTCAGGTGCAGACGAACTTTGGAATTCGCAGTTTACAGGTTCCCTAAAAAGTGCTGTTTCGCAAGCCAGTGGCCATGAAAATATGTTTCTTTCGCAAACGATTAACTTAACCGAAAATACCGAATTTGAAGCAGGTGATACAGTTATTTTTCGTTTCCGTTTGGCTTCGGATAAAGCTGTTACCGGTTGGGGATGGGCAATTGACAATTTAGCCATTCAGGAAGTAACAACTGCTGCCGACGATATTTTTGCCAGCGAAGATGTTTCTTTCTATCCAAACCCATTTAAAGGAAGTCTGATAGTTGAAGGTTTTAAAGCCGAAAGCACATCAGATGTTGAAATTATTATAACCGACTTATACGGGAAAACTGTTTTCCGCGAAACACGTTACGATGCGGCCTATAATCGCAAGTTAAAAATCGACATGCCAAATGTTGCACCAGGTGTTTACATGGCGTGTATTACAGATAATCAATCGAATACAATAACCCAAAAAATCATAAAAAATTAAAACTATGGAAACTTTATTAATGGTTGCATTTATTGCAGCGTTGGTGGGACTAGTTACATCATTGGTAGTATTATACAAATTAATATCTGAAAAGAAAGCGCAAAGGTTAGAATATTAGATGATTGGTATTACAGCCTTAAATTAGGGGTGCCGGGGCTTTTGTCCCGGCATTTTTTTGCTTTAAACTTTGTAAAACATATTCGTTAAAAAATCCTTGATTTTCTGCTTCAAAATGCGAACATTTGTCAGCCGAAAATAGTTTACATTGAAATAGAAGGAAATAATGCAAAAACAGATACTATTATTTTTATTTTTTTGCAGCATGGTTGTAGTAGCCAATGCTCAGCATTCACATTCTAAACACGAGATAAAAGTGTCTTGCCCGGTTTGTAAGTCATCGGGTAAAGTAGAACGAGCTCGAATACCGCCGCCACAGGAATTTTTGTTAAAATCGGGTAATGCTGCCAAGTCTAACATAATTGTCGAGTATAAGGGTTTTCCTGAGGAACCTAAAGCTGCTTTTGCTCATGCTGTCGAGATTTGGGAGTCAATAATAGAGTCTGAAGTTCCTATTCGCATGGAAGCAAAGTGGTCTGTATTAGAGGAGAATGTACTAGGAAGTTGTGGCCCTGAAACATTTTATTCAAATTTTAAAGATGCACCAGTTAAGGACAGATATTACCCTGTTGCTTTGGCTGAAAAAATTGCAAAAGAAGAATTAAATGGAGAATCGAGGTACGATATGAATGCCAATTTCAATAAAGATTTTGATTGGTATTTTGGAATTGACTTAAATTGTCCGGATACCTTGCATGATTTTGTTTCAGTAGTATTGCACGAAATTGGCCATGGTTTAGGGTTTATGGATTTCTTTTTTGTAGATGATGAATTAGGCGGGTACGGTTCAGCAACCTACGGTACAGGTTCAGCAACAGCATATGATGAATTAGTACAAAGCCTTCCCGGCGAACAGTTACTTGATACTTCATTTTATGAAAATATTTCAGTAGGATTAAAGTATGCTTTAACGTCAAATGCGTTGTATGCGAATAGTCCCGTTGCCATTAAGAGAAATAAAAATTTAAGGCCAAAGCTATATGCTCCAGAAGAATATGACACAGGCTCGAGTATTGCTCACTTAAACGAACTCAGTTATCCACACAATAACCCAAACTCTTTAATGACACCTCAAATTGGTTTTGGTGAAGTAATTCATGATCCCGGGCCAATAACACGGGGAATAATGGACGATATTGGCTGGCGGAATCTTTTTATTCGTCATAATCCTGTAAAAGATAAAGAGCAGGTTGAGCCATTAAATTTTAATGTTAGGCTCGAAAGTGATTACAAAATTGATACTAGTGCACTTTGGGTTATTTATTCAAACGACGGATTTCAGACGCATTCGGATAGTTTAAAATTAAAGTTCTCGGAAGAAAGTAGTGCTTATGTGGCTGAATTAAGGCCAGTGTCTGGGACAACTGAAATTTCGTATTTTGTAGAGGCGGCTGATACTATGAATCGTGTGCGAACTGCCCCTTCAAGCATTCCTGATGAGTATTACAATGTGAAATTTAAAATTGATAATGAGGCGCCGGTAATTAGTCACGAAGCAATTCCATACTTTTTGAAATTGGGTGATCCCTTAACTGTTACTGTTACTGTTGATGACAATTTCGGAGTTGATACAGTCTACATTGCTTTTTCCGTTAACGGTGTATCCGGAACTTCTTTTGGTTTGTCGATGTCTGCTTATGGTGTATATTCAGGTACTTTCCCTGTTGATATGGAGAATTT